>CAZWIU010000057.1:0-25985 GCA_964634105.1 uncultured Bacteroidales bacterium
CCCTCTTCAAGAGGGGGAAGGATTTGCGGGTAGTAAGTCCCCTCCTGAGAGGAGACTTTTTCTGAAGTGGATGAACTAATCCATTTCGATTTTTATGATGCTTTCAATTTGGAGTCATCCCCCTCTATTTGTAGACTTTGCTTCGCTGAAGTCGCGAAAAATCGGGACGAAATCGAGGGGTGGACGGAAGGGGGTGTGTCATTTAGTCTTTCATTATGTTAATCGTTCTGCCAAAATTTAAACAGGTTCTAAGATTCTATGGTTTCAGACCGAATGTATAAGTTAATATGATACCAATGCAAATTTTTGATACAATGCATGATATATTTTTTTCAGATAACCTCTGAATATGCAATAATAGGTAAGACGTTAACGTAATATATTATAAAGCTACGCACACTTAAATCTGCCCGATATGAAAAATCTTCTGATGCTTGTTATGCTCTCCAGTTTATTGATCTCATGTTCATCGACACGTAATGTATCCGGAGAAATAAAAAAGCAGGATAATGCCTCTGTTGTCACTGAAAATGATGGTTCTTCCTACGAAACAGCAATTGTAATCCAGGAAAAAACCGAATCAAAAGGTGTGTCGGCTGAATATGCCTGGCTCAGGCAACACTATCCGGGTTATCGTTCAGAAGGTCAATTGCTGAGTTATAATAACGATAAGCCGTATGACATTATACACATTGTTACCGCAAACAATGAAAAAAAGACAATCTATTTTGATATTTCAAATTTCTTCGGCAAGTTTTAGATCCTATAAATAATTGCATACTATCCGCCCGGGAGATCAATGCATTGCATTCTTATTATATAACGCCTGTTGGTTCATGCGAACCCTTGATCGTTATTCTTGAGAACAGCGCTTTTATTATACGCTTGCCTGCCATAAATCCCAGGAATACCACAACGAAGCTTATTATAACATCCGAAAAATCTAACGAATATATACTGTTGCCAACAACATCGGAAACCGATTCATTGTTAATCTGAAGCTGAAGTTTTTTCATGATCACTTTCATCACAATGTCATTCCAGAGAAAATAGATTACGCCGGTTAATATAGCTCCAATAACCCAATATTTATCGCGTATTCTCAATAGTTTGAATACAACATATCCCAATAAACCCCAGAGCAGTCCATCGATTGCCAATGTCATAAGGCCAAAAAGTCCGATCAGTATTAATTCTGTATTCATTTATTATTTTATTGTTGAATGAGTATATTATTCAGAGAAAACTATTTTTTACTCTTTCCCCATCAACCAGTTAACGATTCTCCCCATAGTCTGCAACCAACTTTCCTGTTGAATCGCCTCTAATTCTCCTTTATCAAGCCATATTCCATGGCATTCCGGACAATAGTCTAAAACTACCTTACTATCCCTGGGATGTTCGGCTTTTTCCATCAACGGCCGACTATTGCATGAAGGACAATAAAGAGCTTTTAACTGATAATTCTCCTTTGGAATTTTTCTTATTTCCAGCATTGTCGGTTCAACAATTTTATCAAGCTTCAACAGCTCTCCTTTGTTGAACCAGGTTCCGCCACACTGAGGACATGTATCTGCATCAACAGAGAATTTCGCATCCCTGATCTTTTCAGGTATTAACTGAATATTACATCTTGGACAATTCATGGTATTACTTAAAATTAAGTTACTATAATAGAGTTATCTATTGTGCTGGTGTGTAATTCATTTAAAATGGGTATGACAATAATATCGGGTTGCCTGGTATATGTTTATTTCATTGTCAACATATTCACCAAAAGTTAACTTAATCATAATTAACAATGTCTAATTTCCCTTCTATTTTTTTAATAAATTCAGATTTAGCATACGCATATTCATTGCCATCTGCCCATTCTCTTTTTGATAACTCTTTTTTCAATTGATAATATCTCTCCCTGTCCTGTTTATTGATGCGAAGATGGTCTCTGAATTTCAAATGCCTTACCCAGAAATTTGTACCAATCTCCACCATGTGTATATGGTGTGTTCGGATCCCGTGATTTTCTTTTACAAAGAAGCGCCTGTATGGCATTATGCTATCATACTCCTTAATGTATCTGTATCCGAGGCCAATAATTTTTGGTATAAGATCATCGGCGTAGCGAAAATTCGTAAGGCCTACCATGATATCGATTACCGGTTTTGCTCCCAGTCCTTCGACTGCTGTGCTGCCAATATGTTCAATCTCAGCATACTCACCGAATAGTGTTGCTGAGATCAATTGTTTCTCGGCTTCAAACATTTTCTTCCAGTCTGGATTATATTTTTCAATATTTATTTTCATGCAATAACTATTTCAGTTTAAAAACCATTCCCAATCTTACATGCACAAAATCGGGTATCAGGTCATCTTCCATCAGGTTCACTTTTCTATCTTCCTCAGAAATCATAGGGTTTTCATTTTTCTCTCTTACCCATGCAATGTCATAAATACCCAAGGGAATATTAACATCAATGGCGAGTCTCTCTCCCAGATTGATCCAAAGGCCTGGCGTAATAGAAAACAACAGACCGATGTGCTGTTCACTCTCTTCAACTAAATAACTTACTCCCGGCTTTAGTTTAAAAAAATTGTAAAAAAGCTGCGACGAGACACCTGCGTATGGCATAAGCTTCCTGTTGGAGGTAAAATTATAATTGACCTGGTATCGTAAAGCAGATTTTATTGTTGTTGTTACACCAGTTCCAGGCCTAATGCTGGTAATTTGTTGCGACTCATTATACCAGTAATGGCATTCATCGTTACGATCAAAATCCAGCGGCAACACTTCAATTTCATGTTGGAAGAAATTGTTACTTTTTATTCCAATGGAAAAGGAGGGAGCAGCCATATAATATTTTTCTTTGGTATAAAGTGCTATAGTCTGAGGATTAAGAAGGGGATCTATCTCCTGTCCCGATTCATATTGATAAAATCCGTTAAGATTAAACTTCAGGTAACTGATCTTCGGATCAGAAGGATCCTGTGAATTAACTATACTCCAGTTTAAAATGAAGAGCATAATCAGTGAACTTACATAATATTTTTTCATTTTGAATTTAGTTTTGATAATAGCAAGAATCCTGTATCAGAATTATGAAAACATATTGTTACAATTTTCAAATTCTTAATTTCTTAAATCTTCACATTTTCACATTTTCAAATCACTGATGTCCGGTAGAAGTTAAAAAATTTATATGCCACTAAATCACCAAGGCTCAACGAAAACACTAAGAAGTTTATATTTATCCTGTTGCATATTTGTGAAACCCTTGTGTCGTAGTGTCCTTGTGGCATTAATTCTAATTTTAATTGTTTGAGCCCACTAAATCAAAAATGCTAATAATTCTTGCTATAACCATATATTAGAATTATCCATCCATTTTACCCGGACAGCAATGATTTTCAAATTCTCAAATTATTACGTTCTCAATTTTAAATCTTGTATATCTTCTTTCCAATTTTTTATTGCATTATTCAGGGAAATTAGGAGTTTCAATCTCCAGATCGCCCGTGCCTTTTGTGAAAGTTATATTTAACAACAGTATAGATACATCTCCGGGAACGGTATTGCTACCTTGATCTCCTTCTATCGACAACACTTCATGCAGTGCATTATAGAAAGCGTTGACACGATCCGATTCCAGTTCCACCACGAAGCTTATGTCAATATCCGAGAAACGCTGAAAGTTCAGCAATGTTCCATGTTTGCCGATAGCAGCGCCCACTTCTTGTATGACTTCTGCCCGTTCACCATTACTTATACCTTTCCAGTAGAGCTTATGCATTGAGCTCTGTTAAGTTGCATAAAGAATTATATGGGTTGCCGGGAGTCTTATCGTTAGCCTTTTTTAAACCACCGATTCAACAACACGGTAATTCATCTGTGTAATTACACTCGTGATCATTTCCTGATATAGAGAATTCCATCCAGTTCACCGCACCACATATCATTATCATTCATTCCCTTTGTCATAACGATCGCCCGCCTTATTTTCGTATCATTCATTTCAGGCATCCAGAAAATATCGAAAATGCCAATTTGTTCCACTCCTTCTTCGCCGACAGCTTTGTATATTTTCCCGTCCCAATCGCCGGCAAAGAAATCATTTTCACCTGTTCCCCGTGTCATACGTATTTTTGAACCGTCGGGAGTTTCGCGGTACCGGTTTTCCTGGTAACCTATAATGCGGAGGGCAGAATCCTGGCCGAGGGTAAAAAACCTGCCGTAGTAATTTTCCAGGCCGAGCCAGAATGCATTGCTTCCAATGCCCCTGAACATAATGAAATTGATACCGCTGTCGGGCGGGGTATAATATTGACTGCTTGCCTGCGCAACCAGGATCAGGCTGTCATTTATGTCTGATTCATAAATGTTTTTATCGAGATCCTGGGCGTACTTTAAAGGTCCTGAGACTGTATCGACAGTTATAAATTCAATCCTGTTATTACAGAGTATTTTTGCCGATTCGAATGAAATCAGAAATTGTGCGCCGCGCGGGCCAATTACAATCGGACAGTTGACGTGATAATATCCATTTTTAACAGCGCCCTTATCGGGCATACGGCATGCGGCCAGAAGAGCGATTACAAGCAAAAGTACAAGTTTGGTTAAGGAAGAACAGGTTCTCATAGTCAGATGAATTTATGATTGGTTTATATTGAAATAATGCGGTATTACCATAGAGCAAAGCTGGATATTAGTGTTTTTCGATTGCTTTCAGCGCTTTCACATACACATTGCGTACGCCATTGTTAGTCTCTTCAATAATCAGCTTCTCGAAAAGCGGTACGAGTTGCTTTCTTGTTTTAACATTGTATCTGGCAATTTCGCAAAGCGCAAAAGCGGAACACCATCGTATGACCGTGGTGTTGAATTCTTCGTCGGTAATATTCTTTAACAGAAAGGGTATTGCTTTCACTACATCATCAGGAAAGTCTTTAGCCATATTCCCGATAGCTTCGGGAACACCCCATTTCACCCTGGGAGAGGTATGGTTAATGTATTGTACGAGAATATCCAGGAACGGTAAAAGCAGTGCAGGTTTCTTTGCTGAAATGTGCTTCATGGCGTCGGCACAGGAGCCTTTATCTTTATCAGGAGCTGATTCAAAAAACAACACAAAATCGTTGGCCGGTATCTCACCGTTTACAACAGCTTCCACCAGCATGCGTTGTTTCTCTTTTGGTTTTATATTAAGCTGAAGAATATCGCCTGCAGTTTTCATCCTGTTTTTCTTGTTGTTGGGTTTGTAATTAATTTTAGTTGCTATTGCTATGAGTAATTGGTTAAGCCCTCGCTAAAGATGGTTAAAGAAATAGCTTGTTATCATTCTTGTTAAATGGATCCTGGCCATCCCGTCGACATTATGTTCATGGTCAGGATAGATAAAATATTCGACATCTTTATCGTGTTTTATCGCTTCCTGAAGGAACAACAGGCTGTTTTGCGGAACCACAACGGGATCGATTCCTCCGTGGATGATCAACAGCTTGCCTTTCAGCCTGTCCACTTTGTCCAGAAGGCTTGTTTTGGCATAGCCCACCGGATTTTGTAAGGGTGTATCCATATATCGTTCTCCGTACATCACCTCATAATATTTCCAGTCGATCACCGGTCCCCCGGCTACGCCGGCTTTAAAAACGTCGGGGTAATTCAGCATCAGCGAGATGGCCATATAACCGCCAAAACTCCAGCCGTGAACGCCAATGCGAGTGGTATCGACATACCGGAGCGTCTTCAGTAATTTGATTCCTTCCATTACATCTTCAAGCTGAGGTATACCGGTTTGCCGGTAAATGATTTCCTCGAATTCTTTTCCCCTGTAGTCAGAACCTCGTGTATCGATCATGAAAGTAAGATACCCATGCTGTGCCATATACTGATTAAAATATGCCTGCCGGTCCATCCATGTATTGTTGATCAGCTGTAAATGTGGCCCGCCATAGATATAAACCAATACCGGATACCTTTTCTTTGCTTTAAAGTTGACCGGTTTTGTGATCTGGTAATAGAGTGTTGTCTTTCCGTCTGCTGCCAGCAAGGTATCGGTTATAACTTCTCCCAGTTCATATTCTTCAATGGGGTTCTTTGCCGTCAGAAGCTCGCTGACAATATTACCGGAATTATTAAGCAGCGCTATCTTACGGGGGACTGTATAGCTTGAAAAGTTGTCGATGAAAAACGACCCCGACTTGTTCATAATCACCTCATGCGTTCCTGCTTCGCTTGTGAGGCGTTGCAAGTTGCCTGTATTCCGGTCGAACCTGTAAAGGTGGAATTCAAGCGGTGGTTTTCCGGTAGCAATAAAGAACAGGCTTTGTTCCGTTGTGTCGCATCCCAGGAATTTGACCACTTCCCATTTCCCGGAGGTTAACTGTTCAAGCTTATGTTCCGATGCATCATAACAGAAAATATGATTATATCCGCTCTGCTGGCTTTGATAAAAAAAATCGCCGGGCTGAAGATGTGAAAATACCAGGGGATTTTCCGGTTCAACATAACAAGGATTGGTCTCGGTAAACAGCACCGCATTCAATTCTCCGGTGGATGATGAATAGCTCCTGAGCACCATCGAATCCTGGTCACGGTTCAGATGCTGAATATAGATGGCGCTTTCATCGGGCGTCCATGAAAGGTTCGTATTGTATTGATCACGGTCGCCTTCAATCTGAAGCCTGGTATGTGATTTGTCTTTCAGGGAATATACCCATACATCCGTTTCTTCGCTCTTCATACCTGCCATCGGGTAACGAATAGGAGCAGGTTTTGCAATAGGTGCGTTAATATTGATCAGCGGGTATTTGGTAACCATGGTCTCATCTTTTCTGTAATATGCAAGGTAGTTTCCTCCCGGCGACCAGAACAGCCCGGTCTCGATTCCAAATTCGCTCCTGTATACGATATCGCCGTTCCTGATCCCGTCGACCGTGTCGAACGTCACCTGGAGGACCTGTTGCGTAGAATCCTCCAGGTAGATATTACTGCCAAGCGTATACGCGATCAGTTTATAATGTGGATTTATTGCCATATTCTCTGCTGAATCGGGGATCCGGAATAAAACTGAAGTTTTATTCTTATAGTTAAGCAGAAACAGACAGGTTTCCGATTTAAAACATATTTCGTCTTCTGAAGTGGAACGGATTGCTGGAAGTATTTTAAATTCAGGTTCACCAAGTTCTGTCACGAGTGCATTGATCTCATTCAGGCTGATAAGCAATTCATTCTGGCGGGTGATAACATCGGAAGAATAAAGCAGGGTGTCGGAAGAATACAGGTACTTATCCGAACCTCCCTGCCACTGAAGATTCTTGATTGTTTCAGGGTAGAGATAAGTCTGAATGCCCAGCTCAATGTCTCTGACAGTAAAGCGCTGGCAATAGCTGCTTGTCAGGAAGCAGGACACGAAGATAAAACCAGGTAAAATACGTTTCATGGTGTCATTTTAAAGCATGAAAGTAGTCAATTCTTTAAAATACTTACAAATCTTTATGAGTGCGTAACCATAATAAGCCATTTCCGTAGAATCCGGAGCATATTATTTAGAAATGCCAGAACTCATAAATGAGTGAGCAAATTTTAAAAGCCTTAATGGAGCTCTTCGCAATTATTGCGAGGCCTGACGAGTATAGCTCGGAAGGGGGCGACAGGCGGACAGTGGTTGAATCGTATCTTCAGCGGATCCTGAACCAGGAGCTTGTTGAGGGATATCTGGCTATTTTCGACAAGTTTTTTGCACGGCATCAGAGTCTGGTAAATTCAAGGGGAGCTAAGCGAATAGGCCCCGATTCGGTAAAAATCCTCAGAATATGTGATCAGATCAATCATGAGCTCACGCAGAAGCAAAAACTCATCGTGCTCATCCACCTCTTCGAATTTGTCTTTTCAAATAAGGCAGAAATATCAAAACAGGAATTTGAATTCATCAAAACTGTTGCCGACTCATTCCATATTGAACCCGAAGAGCATGACCTGATCCGCGACTTCACCATTAACCAGTCAGGCGATGTACCCTCATCAAACAGGATACTGGTTGTCAGCAACCAGGATGAAGACCGGAATTTCGAACATAAACACCTTACATCGAAACAGTTTAAGGGCGAGTTATGGTTCATGCAGTCTGCGTCCATGCACATTTATTTTATCCGCTACCTGGGCGATAACGAGCTCTACCTGAACGGCCAGCTGCTACAACCCTATAAAGTATTTGTATTTACTCCCGGATCTTCGATCCGTAATCATAATATCAAGCCCATTTACTTTAGCGATATTGTTTCTCTGTTCCACGAAGAGCAGCAGGAATCGAAAATAGTATTTGAAGTCAAGGATATCAGCTACCGTTTCAGGAACGGTAACATGGGACTTCAAAACATGAGTTTTACAAAAGATTCGGGACGACTGGTGGGTATTATGGGCGCCAGCGGTGCGGGCAAGTCAACCCTGCTGAACGTGCTGAACGGATCGGATAAACCTAGCACCGGAACCATTACGATCAATAATATCGATATTCATTCTGAGAAACAGAAAATTGAAGGGTTGATCGGGCATGTATCGCAGGACGACCTGCTGATTGAAGAGTTGACCGTTTTTCAGAATCTTTACTATAATGCCAAGCTGTGCTTCAGTAATTACAGCGATGAAAAAATCGTAAAAACGGTCGATCGCATGCTGCAAAACCTGGGGCTATTTGAAATCAAAGACATACAGGTTGGCACACCCCTGAACAAGATGATCAGCGGGGGGCAGCGAAAGAGGCTGAATATAGCGCTTGAGTTGATCCGTGAACCGGCTGTCCTTTTCCTCGATGAGCCAACTTCAGGATTGTCATCACGCGATTCCGAAAATATCATGGACCTCCTGAAAGAGTTATCGCTGAAAGGGAAACTGGTATTTGTAGTGATACACCAGCCCTCATCTGATATTTTTAAGATGTTCGACGAATTACTCATCCTGGATACAGGAGGATATCTCATCTACGATGGCGACCCGATCGACTCGATCGTCTATTTCAAATCGAAGATACGCCATGCCAACTATAACGAGAGCGAATGTCATGTATGCGGTAATGTAAACCCGGAACAAATATTCAACATCGTTGAATCGAATATCCTCGATGAGTACGGCAAGTTTACGCCGCGAAGGAAATTTTCTCCCAAAGAGTGGAATCAATTCTTCAAAGAGCACCCGAAAAATATCAAGACTAAAGCGGATATCCCGGAGGAATTGCCATGTATCACTTTTAAGATTCCGGGGAAAATAAAACAATTTCTGATATTCATTAAACGCGATGTACTCGCGAAACTGGCCAATACACAATACCTTGTTATTAATTTCCTGGAAGCACCTGTCCTCGCATTCATATTGTCATTCATTATCAAATATTATAATGAAAGTGAATCGGATAATATAGGCTATACCTTACTGGGCAACAGCAACCTGCCCGTATATATTTTCATGGCGGTGATTGTAGCCATATTCATGGGATTGACGATCAGCGCCGAGGAGATCATCAAAGACAGGAAGATATTGAAGCGTGAAGCCTTCCTTAACCTGAGCTGGGCCAGTTACCTTTTCTCCAAAGCAAGTGTACTATTGATCATCTCTGCAATACAGGCTGCCCAATTTGTCCTGGTGGGTAATTCCATTCTCGAGATCAAAGGAATGTACCTGCATTACTGGATTGTATTGTTCAGTTGCTGGGTAAGTGCCAATATTATGGGATTGATGATTTCCGACAGTTTCAAGACTGTTGTTACCATCTATATCCTGATCCCGTTCCTGGTTATTCCACAAATCATTCTCAGCGGTATTATTGTAAAATACGAAAAATTAAATCCTACCATTTCTTCTCCGAATAAGATACCTTTCTATGGTGAGATTATTACGGCACGCTGGGGCTATGAAGCATTGGCCGTGCACCAGTTCAAGGAAAATGAATATACACGCCTGTTCTATTACCATAATAAAGTAATGAGCATAGCAGAGTATAAAAAATACTACTGGGTAAAAAATCTTGAGAACAAGATCGATTTTGTCGAGAAATACTACATGAGCCGTGAACATGCCGAAAAAGTGGAAAGTTATTTACGGCTACTCAGGAATGAAATTTCCGATGAGATGGCTTATAACAGCCTTGTTAAGTATACAGATCTCTCGATGTTATACCCCGATAAACTGAACAGGCAGGTAATAGATAATACAAGAACCTATATCAGAACGATAAACAAAACTTATATACGCGCATACAACGATGCAAATGACAAGCGCGATGAGATCATCCGATCCTTTCAGAAAACACCTGAAGCCCGTGAAAAGTTTATCCAGTTGAAACGGGATTATTATAACGACCGGCTGGCAGAATTTGTGGAGAACAGCAATGAGCCTGTCAGGATTGTTGAATACAAAGGACGCCTGATCCAAAAGATCGATCCCATCTACCTCGATCCTGAATCGAACTTCCTGAAGGCACATTTCTATGCCCCGCGGAAGAAACTGTTCGGCAAGTACTATGAAACATTCTGGATCAATACCATTATCATATGGCTGATGTCAGTAATCTTCTTCCTGGTACTCTATTTCAGGGGATTACGAAAACTGCTCGACGCCATGGAGAATATCAGCCAGCGATATATCGTTAAGAATGAAGAGTAACAAAAAAGGCTGCACTTTCGGAGGCAGCCTTTTCTGATTCGGTTTACATTTTATCAATCAACAATTTCGATCATTTTAAAAGGTACGCGAATAATAGATTCATAATCTTCGCCTGCTTCCAGCATATCTTCATCATCCTCCTCATAATACCAGTTTATCTGGACATCGTATTTATTCTTATGAATGGCTTCAAGCTTCTTAAATACATCGAGTATACACTTGGATGAACTCGTATTAAAATATTCCAGGTGCACATTTACTTCAGTCTTAGCTTTTGGCGTGTGCGCATATTCTTCTAACCAATCGACCAACGGTTTATAAAACTCGATGGAATTTTCTGGTATCGACCTGCCTCTGATTTCCAGCTTTGCTTTTTCAGCATCAAACTGAACATTTGGTGTTTTTGTGGTTCCTTCAATAATTAATGGTTCCATACCGTGCGTATTGTATCATTTAAATCTCTATTCGTAGATCAAAGAATACGTATTTATCATTATAAGGATAAAAATTATAAACCATCTTTTTGCCGGTTTTGCGCGCAATATCGACAAGGCCTAAACCACCGCCTCCCTTGGCAGAAATTTTCTGATGGTTGAGGATGAATTTATACATATCCTTGAGTTCATCCTTGGATAAGGAATTGATTTTGTCGATTTTTTCTTTCAGGAATTTGGTCTTTACGGTGGCAACAAAATTGCCCGTAGTAACGATATATTCACCTTGGGTATTACGCTCAATAACTAACATACCAAATTTAGGATCGAGATCCTCTTCTATACCTTCGTGTGTTTCTTCGATGTGGTGGTATAAATTCTGAAGACTTTCAACCAGGACATTATAGAGCTTTTTGCGGGTTTTGCCATCTTCATTATTCTTCTCCAGCTTCTCTTCCACTGCTTCGAGAACCTCGTTAATCATCTCTGAGGTAATACTACCCTTATAGGCCAACACAATATCACCTTTACAAACTTGTGCGTAGTATTCGTTAATATTAAAGCTCATAAATGAAGCCTAAGTTATCGGGTATCCATCCAAGAAACTTAACAAATATAGAAAAAATCTTTATTGTACAACTTTTATTTGCAGTACATATACATCCTGATCATATAACTTTCCGGTGTTTCCTGATTATAAATATACTATAAATTAAAGAAAGCAGGGAGGATTATTTTCTATAATTACTCACCCTGATCATCATTTTTTTTTGATGATCGCTGCTTCTGACTACCCTGGTAAATAGAAAATTTACAGAATTTGCATTCAAGGGCGCCGTTATATAGCTTAATTTTTGTTGTCGGTTTTAGTCCGATGAATTTAAGTGCTTCCAGGTTACCTGATATGATCCACACATCGGAGCCTACGAAGCTTTTCTTAAGTACATTACCGATCGTTTTATAAAACTGAATGATCTCAGGTTTTATAAGCCGTTGTCCATAAGGCGGGTTCATAATAACCGTAGCTTTACTCTCTACCGGCGGGTAATTCTCAAAGTTCATCCCTTTTAGTACGATATTTTTATGGACGGAGGCCTGTTTTGCATTTTTCGTTGCTGCCATCAACGCCTGTTTTGAAATATCGCTAGCGAATATCTTCCCGTTCCATTCCTTCTCAACGATATTGTCGAATATACGGGTCCAGAGTTCGGAGTCAAAATCGGGGCTGTTCTCGAAGCTGAATTTTGACCTGAAGATACCTGGGGGTATGTTCCTTGCAATAAGGGCTGCTTCAATTCCGATGGTGCCTGACCCACACATCGGATCGTAAAAGTCGGTTTCCCCTTTCCATCCTGTTAACATGATCAGGCCGGCTGCCAGCACTTCGTTGATAGGAGCCTCCACATCCTCCACGCGGTATCCCCTCTTATGCAGCGATGGCCCGGAAGTATCAATAGAAACGGTAAGCTCGTTATTGGAAAGGTGCACATTGATAAATAGATCGGGATCGTTTTTGTTGACACTCGGCCGGCGGTTGAATTTTTCGCGCATACGGTCGGCAATAGCATCTTTTGTTCTCATGGAGACAAACTGGGAATTTGTAAATGCCGATGAATTAAGCGCTGTATCAACCGCTATGGTCATACCGGTCCTCAGGTGCTTTTCCCACTCATATTCACGGATACGGGCATAGAGATCAACCTGATTTTTGATCTGGCTGTTCATGATTGGTATCAGGACACGGATAGCCGTGCGCAGGTACAGGTTCGAACGGTATAATAACGATTTATCGCCAACATATCGTACAGCCCGGTGAAGAATTTCGATATCAGTGCCCCCCAACTGCCTGATTTCATTTGCCAGTATATCTTCCAGGCCATGCATAGTCTTTGCGACCATCACAAATTTCCCGTTCTCTGTAGGTTGCATCATCGTTTAGTATAAAAATCCGTAATCTGTTTTATTGCACAATTCACTCTTGTTTCTCCGTCTCCTTCGACATAGGCATAGTTCAATCCTGCGATCCTTAGTTCTTGTTCATACCTGTTGAATAATACCTCCCGCATGGGTCCGCCATTCTCACGCACGGGATCGGGTTCCCAGGGTATGTCGGGCCGACAGAGCAGGTAAAGATCGCGTTTTGTCCGGGCAATTTCAATATCGATCCAACCCGGAATTTTATGAAAAACCAACTCGAACCATACCTTTGTAATAATAAGGTATGTGTCGACAAACAAGTATTCCGTATTGAGTGTACTATACTCATCCATTTGCTCAACCTGTTTTCGGGCAATATGGACAACATCCTCCAGCGTATAAGGCCTCTTTAAACCCATGATATAATCGCGTGCATATTCAGCAATATATGGAGCACCAAAGCGCGTGGCAAGGGCTTCAGTCAACATCGTCTTACCGGTCGATTCCGGGCCCGTCAGGATGACGCGCCTGCAGCTTCTTGTTGGTGTTTCCATAGTTTTAACCATTCTCTATACCCTAACATGGCAAGTGTTGTATAACATACATACAGGGCCACGGTAGGATACAATCCTTTATAGAGCGACAGAATAATCGCTACCATGTCGACAACAATCCAGATGAGCCAGTGTTCCATGATCTTTCGTGCAAGCATCCAGGTGGCTGTTATGCTGAAAGATGCGATAAATGCGTCCCATACTGCCACATCCGAGTCGGTATACTTTTTCAGAATGACGATAATCATCAGAAACAACACCAGCGAGATACCCAGCAGCCAGATGAGCACAGGCGGTTTCACCCGTGTTATGGGCAGCTCTTTTGGGTTTTTTTTACCCGGAAATTTCCAATGAAGCCAGCCATAAATGCTGATAAATACGTAGTAGATATTAATGCCCATCAGGGCATAGATCTTCGATCTGAAATATACATACACATATAGCGAAGAGCTGATAAGGCCGAATAACCATAGCAGAATTTTACCCCGGACCGAAAATACAATGTATATAAGTCCCGTCAGCGTAGCCGTTATTTCGATATAATGATCAAAAAGCCAGCTGAGCAGGGTATTAAGTAACTCCGATGCCTGGTTTCCTGAAGAAATCATTAATACAGTAACTTTTCAGAGTAATAATTCCAGTTTTCGAGGACTTTCACCGCCATCTTGAAATTTTCATCATCCTGGTTTAATATTTCATAAAATTCGCTGGTCGTGAAAAGATCACGTGCTATGTATGCTTTCAGGGTAACAGATATTTTATTCAGCGAAATTGCCAATTCCTCTTCATTTTTTGCCAGCTTCTCACTCGCTGCATATTCAGTCATCTTGTCTAAAAGCTCATTGGTTATCACAAATTCATCCCTGTAAGCTGCAAATGTTTTATACTTATTCTGTAATTTCTGCCTGTTATTATCGACATACTCCAATACGAACTGGTTCATGATCCCTTTCCGGATGAGGTCGCGATAGTAACCGGTGTATCCGGCTGTATCGACAGGAATAAAGATATCGGGCATTATTCCGCCCCCGCCAAAAACAATCCTGTGGTTTACCAGTGTTTTATACTGTAATGAATCGGGGAAGTCGATACTGTCGCTATGCTGAAATTCTCCGTGTTTGTATCGGTTGAAGATCTCATTTTCATAGTCTTCCAGGCTCTGGCCATAAGGTTTTTGGATCAGCCGCCCGGAAGGTGTATAGTATTTTGCTGTAGTAAGTCTGATCATGGATCCATCGGATAGTTCGAGTTGTCGTTGCACCAACCCTTTTCCGAATGAGCGGCGGCCGATGATAATTCCCCGGTCCCAATCCTGAATAGCTCCTGATACAATTTCACTTGCTGAAGCAGAACCCTCGTCGATCAATACCACTACTCTGCCACTTTCAAAGAGTCCGGTCATTTGGGCATAGTAATCTTTTCTTTCACTGTGTAAGCCTTCTGTGTAAACAATTGTTTTCTGGTCATCCAGGAACTGGTCCGAGAGCAATACGGCAACATCAAGAAATCCGCCAGCATTCCCGGTTAGGTCGAGGATCAGGTCAGTAGCCCCCTCCTTTATAAGTTTCTGTGATGCCTGGATAAATTCTTCCATGGTGGTCATGGCAAAACGGCTGAGCTTTATATAGCCGATGCCTTTACTAACCATATATGCCGCATCCAGGCTGTTGATGGGTATCTTATCGCGAACGATGGTAAAATCAAGCAATTCACTTACATTCCTTCGCTGTACCGATACGGTAACCACGGTTCCCTTATCACCCCTGAGCAGGGAGAATACATTCTCGTTCGTAATCCCTATGCCGGCGATATTTTTCCCGTCAACTTTCAGGATACGATCGCCCGAACGGATACCGACCTTCTCGGATGGGCCCCCGGTAACCGGGGCAATCACAAACAGGGTATCGTGAAGAATATTGAATGATATCCCGATCCCTTCAAAATTTCCCTGCAGGGGTTCATTCATCCTTTTGACTTCATCGGCTGTGATATATGTAGAGTGCGGATCGAGCTTTTCCAGGTGAAAGCGGATAGCATCTTCCACCATTTTCGCAGGGTTGATTGAATCGACATAATACCGGTCAAGATACTGCAGAAACTGGGAATACTTTACCGATTCCCTGACCAGTTGGGCATGTGCTGTATTGATCCATACAATGCCGATAACGATTGTGATGATCCTTTTACTTGTTTTCATTGGTTTCAGTATATGCAAAATTCAACTTCTTATGTTTTATTCCCATTCTATTGTTGCCGGAGGTTTGGATGATATATCATACACTACGCGGTTAACGCCTTTGACCTTATTGATGATTTTATTTGAAATATATGCCAGAAAATCGTATGGCAACCTCGACCAGTCGGCCGTCATCCCGTCGGTTGATGTTACAGCCCTGAGGGTGATCACATATTCGTAGGTACGCTCATCGCCCATAACTCCCACCGATTGAACCGGCAGGAGAATAGCCGCTGCCTGCCACACCTGGTCATACAGGTTATATTCTTTCAACCCCTCGATATACAGGTCATCGACTTCCTGAAGGAGGGCTACTTTTTCGGGCGTTACTTCACCCAGCACCCTGATGGCAAGACCGGGCCCGGGAAATGGATGGCGTTTAAGAATGATATCATCGATCTGAAGGACTTTCCCTACCCGGCGCACTTCGTCCTTAAAAAGCAATTTCAGGGGTTCCACCACCTTCAGGTGCATGCGCTCGGGCAGTCCGCCCACATTATGGTGCGATTTAATGGTTGCAGAGGGTCCTTTAACCGATACCGATTCAATCACATCGGGATAGATAGTCCCCTGGGCCAGCCATTTGACATCTTTAATTTTTTCGGCTTCCTGCTGGAAAATCTCAATGAAGTTCTTACCTATGCTTTTGCGTTTCTTTTCCGGATCCGTCAATCCTTTGAGGTCGCTGAGGAAGACAGAGCCTGCATCCACTCCTTTAACATTCAGTCCCATATGCTGGTATGAATTCAGCACTTTGGAGAACTCATTTTTCCGGAGCAGTCCGTTATCAACAAAGATACACGTAAGGTTCCTGCCAATCGCTTTATGCAACAAAATGGCAGCAACGGATGAATCGACCCCTCCCGATAAACCAAGGACCACCTTATCGTTGCCGAGCAACGACTTCATATCGCTGATTGTACTCTCGACAAACGAGGCAGGAGTCCAATCCTGCCTGCATCCGCAAATTGTTACCACGAAATTTTTAAGCAGCAACAGCCCATCGGTGGTATGATACACTTCGGGATGAAACTGAATACCATATATTTTGCGCTCATGATTTTGGTATGCCCCGACTTTCACATCACGTGTGCTGCCGACAATTTGGTATTCGGCAGACAGCGAAACGATTGTATCTCCGTGCGACATCCATACCTGCGTACCGGGACTAATTCCCAGCAGAAGCTCCGAGTTGGTATCGATGTAATCCAGATTAGCCCTTCCGTACTCCCTGTGCCTGGAAGCCAGTACTTCGCCTCCTGACTTTTGTGCCATCAGTTGGGCGCCATAACAAATACCCAGCACGGGAAGTTTTCCAGTGATATGTTGTAAGTCGGGTTCAGGATGATTTGCATCCCGCACTGAACATGGGCTGCCCGACAGGATAACTCCCTTCACGGAAGGATTGGGCATCGAAAAATTGTTATACGGATGGATTTCACAATACACATTCAATTCACGAACCCTGCGGGCGATAAGCTGGGTATACTGCGACCCGAAATCGAGGATAAGAATCATTTCCTGCACACCGGTACTATTGAGTTGTTAAATAACGGCAAATATAATTATTAATCGATCACGAACCAGTTGGCAACCGGTCTTCTGTTTTTAAGAAATTCTGCCCGGAGGAATCCGGTAGCACTTCAATTCTTCAGCCGCTTCTGTAGCCGGAAATATTTTCCTCGCTTCATCCAGGAAAAGATCCGTACCGGAATACCGGTTCGAGAAATGCCCTATCAGCAATCGCTTTACTTCGGCCCGTTTGGCAAAAGTGGCAGCCTGTCCGGCGGTAGAATGTCCGGTAAGTTTCGACAGGTCTTTATCGGCCTCAAGAAAAGTAGACTCGTGGTAAAGGAGGTCAACCTGTTTTAGATACTCTATATTCTTTGCATAATACATCGTATCGGAGCAGAAGGCGAACGACCTGGGATGATAAGCAGGTTCTGTCATCTCGTTGCTGAGCAGCTTCAGGCCTGCATCGGTGATGATATCCTCACCCGCTTTCAGGGCCTTTATCTGCATGATCGAAAGGTTATACCTGGCAATCATTTCTTTCCTGAGATTTAACGGCCTCTTCTTTTCGCGGAACAGGAAACCATAAGTCGGTATTCTGTGTTTCAGAGGAAACGCACAGACTTCAACAAGCTTATCTTCGAAAATAAGATGCAATGCCCGGTTGTTTAAAGGATGAAATTCAATAACAAAGGTATTTTCACGGGCAAAGAATCGGATATAGAAATCGATCAGGTTACTCAGTTCGGCAGGTCCGTATATATGTATGGGAGAGGTACGTCCGAGCAGGTTAAATGTAGACAACACCCCAAATAGGCCGAAAACATGGTCGCCATGCATATGAGATATGAAAACATGGTTTATCCTGCCGAACTTTATCTTTGCCCTCCGCAGTTGGATCTGAGTACCTTCACCGCAGTCGATTAAAAAAAACCGCTCATGTATGTTAAGCACATGAGCGGTTGAGAATTTTGTCGACGTTGGCAAAGCAGAACTGCTTCCCAAAACCGTCAGTTCAAATATCATAGCGATAGTAACACAATTTATTTAGATGTTTCAGCAATAAGATCAACACCTTCTTCTATGGTATTGGTGATATTTAATACAGTATCAAGTTGCGAAATAGTAATTAATCGTTCTACAGCATCGTTCAGACCGGTGAGAACAAATGTTCCGCCGGCATTCTTGCACAACCTGTTTGCAACCAGAATGGCGCTCAGACCTGAAGAATCGCAGTAACGACATTTACTTAAATCAAGTATGATATTTTTTTCGCCGTTTCCTGATACCAGTACCAGCTCCGATTTCAGAGTGGGAGCGATATGCGTATCAAGTTTTTCCTCCAATACTTGAATTAACGTGTGATTGTCTTGCTTCTCTATCTTAAATTCCATAGGGAAAAGTTTTTATAAATATATTACTTTTCGTTTGAATCTGTCTTTTTTTGTTTTCCTTGTTTTTCAGCATCCTCCATTTCCTTCTTTAAAGCAGCAAGATCTGTAACATCTCCAAGCGTTGTTTTTTCAAGATTAGACTTGATTTTCTTTGTCGCTTTTCGGGTAGCAGCTGATGCAGCTTTCTTCTCGGCATCCTCCGATGCTTTTTTATCATCTTCGTATGCTCTTGTATGTGAAAGTACAATTTTCTTCGCAGATTTGGAAAATTCTATCACTTTAAATGTAAGTTTCTCTTCCACTTTTGCTGTAGAACCGTCTTCTTTCACCAGGTGTTTCGGAGTAACAAAACCTTCAACACCATAAGGAAGAGCTACCAGCGCTCCTTTATCCATCACCTCGGTAATGGTACCTTCGTGTATCGAGCCAACTGTAAATATGGTTTCAAATACGTCCCATGGATTTTCTTCAAGCTGCTTATGGCCAAGGCTTAAGCGACGGTTTTCTTTGTCGATCTCAAGAACAACCACTTCGATATCGTCGCCTATATTGGTAAATTCGGCAGGATGTTTAATCTTCTTTGTCCACGACAGATCCGAAATATGGATCAGTCCGTCAACACCCTCTTCTATTTCAACAAATACGCCAAAGTTGGTAAAGTTACGAACCTTGGCAGTATGCTTCGAATTCAGTGCATATTTCTCCTCTATCTTTTCCCATGGATCGGTTTTAAGTTGTTTCATCCCCAGCGACATCTTACGCTCTTCGCGATCGAGAGTCAGTATCTGAGCTTCGACCTGGTCGCCCACGTTCAGGAATTCCTGTGCACTGCGCAGATGTTGCGACCACGACATTTCCGAAACATGGATGAGGCCTTCGACACCGGGCGCTATTTCAACAAAAGCGCCATAATCGGCCATCACAACCACTTTACCTTTTACCAGGTCGCCCACCTTAAGGTTGGTATCGAGCGAATCCCACGGATGAGGAGTAAGCTGTTTAAGGCCCAGGGCAATACGTTTCTTATCATCGTCGAAATCGAGGATAACCACCTGTAGTTTCTGATCGAGCTGAACGATCTCTTCCGGATGGTTGACCCGTCCCCATGAAAGGTCGGTAATATGAATTAAACCGTCGACGCCGCCCAGGTCGATGAATACGCCATAGGAAGTGATATTCTTGACAGTACCTTCAAGGATCTGGCCTTTTTCAAGTTTAGCGATAATCTCTTTCTTCTGCTGTTCGAGTTCAGCTTCGATGAGCGCTTTATGAGAAACAACAACATTCCTGAATTCCTGGTTTATTTTAACCACCTTGAATTCCATTGTTTTGCCAACGAATATATCGTAATCACGGATGGGTTTAACATCGATCTGTGACCCCGGGAGGAATGCTTCAATGCCAAATACATCGACAATCATACCACCTTTTGTACGGCACTTGATGTACCCGGTGATGATTTCGTCTTTCTCAAGCGATTCGTTTACACGATCCCACGATTTCAGGGCTCTTGCTTTTTTATGCGAAAGAAGCAGTTGTCCTTTTTTGTCTTCCTGGCTTTCCACGAACACCTCAACCTGATCGCCAATCTTCAGATCGGGCTTATAGCGAAATTCATTGAGACTAACTACGCCTTCCGACTTGTACCCGATATTGATGACAACTTCACGTTTGTTCATTGCAATAACAGTACCCATTACTACTTCGTTTTCAGCAACGGTGGAAAGGGTATCGTCGTATCGTTTAATAATTTCGTCTTTCTGACTGGCTGTATATATATCGTTCGAGTTACTGTAACTATCCCAGTCGAATGATGCATCCGATTCAGACGGACCTTCAACCAGTGAAGGCTCATTTTTCTTTACAGGAGTCTTTTTTGCGGCAGGCTTTTCTGCTTTGCCTTTAGAAGATTTTGCTTTCGCCTTGGGTTCTTCCGATACCTCAGCAGTTACTGCAGGCTCTTCAGCTTCTCCAGTTTTTTCTGTTTTTTTTGCTTTTACTTTTGGCTTTTCCTGTGTTTCTTCAGCTTCAGGTGTTACTTCAGCATTCCCGCTGGTAGTTTCATCTTTCACAACTTCAGGGTCCTGAACTTGTTCTTCTCCGGATTTAATTTCGTTTTCAGACATTTAATGATCAATAAATTAATAAGTTAGACATTATATTGAAAAAATCAGGCTGCAAAGCTAAAATTTTCCGGCTTAAAATACTAGTTATTAGACAAAAATAATGGATGCGATGCATCACCAGGGGCATTTTTAAATACCATCCGTAAGAAAAACAACAATTCGGTTTTTTTTTCTTCCGCCTACTGCTATTTTTGGGCTTTGTTTGAATGATCAATTCTGAAGGTATTCGGATTATTCCCGGCAGAACAGGCTGAATGATCATCTTGTTGAGGGTGATACAGAATAATCTTTGAAAAACACATTTCAATGGACAGACTCAAGAAAAAGATCCTTGTCACCGGAGGCGCCGGTTTTATCGGTTCCCATTTGTGTGAACGTTTACTGCAAAAAGAGCATGAAGTAATATGCATCGACAATTACTTTACGGGCTCCAAGCGTAATATTCTGCACTTGTTAAAAAATCCCTATTTTGAACTTATCAGGCACGATATTACTTCGCCCTTTTATATTGAAGTCGACGAAATTTATAACCTTGCCTGTCCTGCTTCACCGGTACATTACCAGTATAACCCGATCAAAACTGTAAAGACTTCGGTGATGGGAGCCATCAATATGCTGGGACTGGCAAAGCGGATCAAAGCGAAGATATTGCAGGCATCAACAAGCGAAGTATACGGCGATCCGGAAGTACACCCTCAGCCGGAAAGTTACTGGGGGCACGTAAACCCTGTTGGCCGGCGTTCGTGTTACGATGAGGGTAAGCGATGTGCCGAAACATTGTTTTTCGATTATTACTACCAGAATAAGGTTAAGATCAAGGTAGTCCGTATTTTTAACACCTATGGCCCGAATATGCATCCCAACGATGGAAGGGTGGTTTCTAATTTCATTGTCCAGGCGTTGTGCAACCAGGATATTACTATCTATGGCGACGGAAAGCAATCGCGCAGCTTTCAGTATATCGACGACCTGATTGATGGGATGATCGCCATGATGGATACCCCGGACGATTTTATCGGGCCCGTTAACCTGGGCAACCCGGTAGAATTTACGATCCTTGAGCTGGCAGAGAAGATCATAAAATTGACAGGTTCCAGCTCGAAGCTGGTATTCATGCCTCTGCCCTCCGACGATCCTTCTCAGCGGCAGCCCGATATCTCAAAGGCAAAGCAATATCTGAAGTGGCAGCCGAAAATAAACCTGGAAGAAGGATTGGTTAAAACGATTGATTATTTTCGCGAAGTGCTAAAACAACATACAATAAAATGAAAGGTATTATTCTTGCAGGCGGCTCGGGAACCCGGCTGTATCCTTTAACCGGCACCATATCGAAACAACTGTTGCCGATCTACGATAAACCCATGATCTATTATCCTCTGTCCGTATTGATGCTCGCAGGAATTCGCGATATCCTGGTGATAAGTACCCCCGACGATCTTCCTTTATTCAGGAAGCTGCTCAACGACGGATCGCAATTCGGCATCCGGCTGTCATACGCCGAACAGCCATCGCCCGACGGACTTGCACAGGCTTTCCTGATAGGGGAGAAATTTATTGCAAACGAGAAAGCCTGCCTGATACTCGGCGATAATATCTTTTACGGCCACGGCTTTGGAAAAGAGCTGCTGCGGGTCGCTGAATTCAACGACGGCGCAGTGGTCTTCGGATACTATGTAAACGATCCGGAGCGTTATGGGGTGGTGGAATTCGACCGTACCATGAAGGTGCTCAGCATCGAAGAAAAGCCGGCGCATCCGAAATCGAACTATGCGGTTACAGGGCTGTATTTTTACAGTAACGATGTGGTTGAAAAAGCAAAATCGCTTAAGCCCTCAAAACGGGGCGAACTTGAAATTACCGATCTGAACCGTTTATACTTGCATGAAAATCGCTTACAGGTTAAAATATTAGGCCGCGGGATGGCGTGGCTCGATACAGGAACCCACGAAAGCCTGGTACAGGCATCGAACTATATTTATACTATCGAACAGCGGCAGGGGTTGAAAGTATCGTGCCTCGAAGAAATTGCTTATAAACGCGGTTATATCGATAAAGAGCAATTGCTGAAACTTGCCAGACCGCTCGAAAAAAATCAGTATGGCCAATACCTTATGAAGCTTGCTGCCGACCAGATTGTCACATTCGATTAACGACGCATTTACAATGAACATTCTGAACACTCCCCTGGAAGGGCTTTTAATTATCGAACCGAAGATTTTCTCAGATGCCCGGGGATATTTTTTTGAAAGCTATAACCAATCCGCCTTCACCGCCCATGGAATGGATGTTAAGTTCGTACAGGATAATCAATCCAGATCGGGCTATGGCGTGATCAGGGGCCTGCATTTTCAGCTGGAACCCAAAGCACAAACAAAGCTTGTGCGGGTACTCAGCGGTTGCATTTACGATATCGCTGTCGACGTTCGTAAAGGCTCGCCAACCTTTGGGAAATGGTATGGACTTGAGCTCTCCGACGAAAATAAAAAACAGCTCCTGATCCCCAAGGGATTTGCGCATGGTTTTTCAGTGCTGTCGGAAAGTGCTGTGGTATTCTATAAATGCGATGAATTCTATGCTCCCGAATACGACTCCGGCATTCTGTTCAGCGATCCCTCGCTGGGTATCGATTGGAAAATACCGCCCGATAACATTATCATCTCCCCTAAGGATGCTAAACTTCCACTGTTGTATGGCGCAAGAAATAATTTCGTCTACTAGCCATGGATACTATTTGGGTTACAGGATCGAAGGGGCAGTTGGGCACGGAAATATCACTCCGTCAGGAGGCAATGCCCGGTTTCAACTTCATCTATACCGATATTCAGGAATTGGATATGCGCGACGAGAAAGCGATAGAAGCTTTCATCAATCAGCATACACCGGCATATATCATTAACTGCGCGGCTTATACAGCGGTCGACAAGGCCGAAACAGACAGAGAAGCTGCCTACGCATTGAACCAGGGAATTCCGGCCTCCCTTCATCGATATACATCAGGAAAAGGTTGCCGTATTATTCACGTATCGACCGACTATGTCTTCGATGGAAAAGCCAGTCGGCCATACACAGAAACAGATATTGCAGAACCGACCTCAGTGTATGGTTCAAGCAAGCTGGCCGGAGAGAAGGAAATTCTGAAAGACAAAAAAAACCTGGTCATCCGTACCTCGTGGTTATATTCTGCCCACGGGAATAATTTTGTGAAGACCATGCTTCGGCTTGGAAAGGAACGGGAAGAAATCGGCGTTGTGAATGATCAGAAGGGCACCCCAACATGGGCTGCCGACCTGGTGGCGGTGATTTTTGCAGTGATCCGCCGGGTGCATGAAGATACCACCATACAGGGAGGAGTTTACCATTATGCCAACAAGGGAAGTTGCACCTGGTATGAATTTGCATCCAGGATCATGCACGAGGCAAAATTGAAATGTACCGTCAGGCCGATCACCACGGCAGAGTATCCGCAAGCTGCAAAAAGACCCCCCTACAGCGTGATGGATTGTAGCAAAATCATCCGGCAGTTTGATCTCATCATACCCGGTTGGGAAGACAGTCTGGAGAAGTGCCTTAAGCAGCTTTAACGAAGTGTAGTATGCAGTTTTTATTCTTTTAATTCAAGATCTATTGCCTTTATTATTTCCATGGCATTTCTGATTGGTTTATCGTTATATACCTTTTCGTTGTTTTTCCCAATCATCAACAAGAAGTTAACCTTAAATTTTAAACTTTGGTATATGTCTTCCACGTTTTTATCTGCATTTTCATTAATATAATCCAGTGTCTTTAATAAATATTGATTATAAAGCCCATTAATCTCAACAGTATTTGGCCCATCTTGTTGATAATAGTTTAAAAGAGCAATTTTTAAGTTCTCGTTTTTTATATTAACTATTCTGCCACTAGATTTAAAGCCTTCATAATTTGCATTGTTGATTTTATTCATGAAAATATGCATGGGAAATTCTATAAATTCATTTCTTGATTGTATGCTATCCAGCTGAAATGGTGTTAATAACAATATGGCCTCTAATTTATCATTCTGTAACTTATATGCTTCAACATCAGATCTCAGCCAAATCAAGTCATTAGTTATATCTGTCTTTATATTTTCTAAAAATTTCATTACATCTTTTTGTTGCTTATTTCGTTCTTTTAATTCGTGTATCCAAATTGAAAATGTAACTGCAAAAACAATAATTATGATTTCAATTAATATTTCTTGAGCCTTACTCATAATGCGCTGTTCATTGCTTTTAAAAATTCGATAGATTTTTCTTGTATGTTTTATTAATTCGTTTTGCATATTTTTTTTGTTATGAATTGTTGAATTTGAAAAATAGCTGATATATCTCTCAGAAATCATTTAATATGAATGAAATCTTGAAAAATGGCATAGAACGAGATTATTTATAGCTTAATATATGTTTAATGATAAAAAATGAAATAAAATTGCTTGTTATTAATATACCAATATTAAAACCTTCTTCATTGAAAAGCAACTAGTCAGGTTGAAATTTATGCAGATATATTCAGAAGGAAGGCGTTAGGGGAATGTTGAACCGGTGAATGGATCTACTGATTCTTGATGCTAGATGCTAGGTGCTAGGTGCTAGGAAACAGTACCCAGTACCCAGTACCTTAACCCGCCGTAGTACCAAGTATTCGGTACGAAGGTGGGCAGTAACCGGTACCCGGTACCCCCCATCCCGCCTATGCACTGCGTGCTCCGTCGGACAGGTACCTCATCACCGTATAAGTTCATAAATTAAATTACATGTTGATTAGCGTTTGGTGAGACCCCCCCAGCTCGGCGTAGACTGTGTCTACGTCGTTATTAAAAGGTAGATTGTATCTACCATTGCGAAGCAAGAGATTGTAACAGGAATTATTATCTTTCAGGAAAAGTTATATGCAATATGTCAACAGGTCATCAGATTAAGGATCAGGAAGGTTTATACTATTTAACACACGTGTTGTAGGGCGTTTTATTCGAAGATTATCTTTTTTAGGCCTATTAGTTTGCCATCTTTTATTATTTCAAGAATGAATGAACCAACACCAATGTCTTCCTTGGAAAGTATCATTGAATTATTACTTATATTTTTATAAAATGAATGTCCGTTTTGATACCTAATTACCAGGAATACACACCCCTAAATCT
>CAZWIU010000058.1:0-25970 GCA_964634105.1 uncultured Bacteroidales bacterium
TAAATTTAATTTTTGCTAATAATTTATGCTGAGAAAATCAGCAAACCCTAATTAACCTTTTTTGAATAAATTTCTGTAGATAGTAGGAACTGTAAAGTAATAACGGATACGTTAGCAATTTTTCAGTATGAACAGAATAATTTCAGGCAGGTCGCTAAGCTAGGTTTTTAATCATTTGAAACGAACGATACTTATAAAGAGCCAAGAAAATAAATGAGCGTAAATATTAATTTAAATATTGAATTAAATGGACATTAACAAAATACACCAATATAAAGGAGCTGAAGGGTCTGGCTCACAACCGAAAACGGATAAAGTTCTGGAATTAATAACGCACGACAGGGTTAGAACCAATTTGCTACGAAAATATGAACAAGGGGCAATCGCGTATCTGGTAATGCGTATACCTGCCTGGATAAGCTCAAACTTCCTGACGGCAATCGGTTTTCTGGGCAGTGTTATTGTTTTCTTAAGTTTTGTACTGGCTTTGTATTTAAAGGACAGCTATCTCTTGTTAGGTTTATTGGGCTTTGCTTTAAGCTGGTTTGGCGATTCACTTGACGGAAGGCTTGCTTACTATCGTAAAAAAATCAGGAAATGGTATGGGTTTGCACTTGATATTACATTCGACTGGATTGGAATCATCCTTATCGGATGCGGTTTTATTATATACGTTGACGGTGCCTGGGAGCTGTTGGGTTATAGCTTTGTCATCATGTACGGCTGGCAAATGATCATCTCGTTAATGAGGTATAAAATTACAGGAAAATACTCAATCGATTCCGGCATCTTTGGTCCTACAGAAGTAAGAATTATTATCTGTGTTATCCTGGTCACTGAAGTCCTTTATAAGGGGTCAGTGAATTATTTTGCTGCGATAGTTTGTGCTGCTCTGTTCATTATTGATATTACAGATACAAGGAAACTGTTGAAAATGGCCGATCAGATCGACATACAGGAGAAAAATAGATAAGATCTGAACAGCTACCATTCATATTCAAACATAATGGAGATAATTATAACAAACTGAAGTATAACTCGTCGGGTAAAAAAATTACCGCCTGTTCGTGCCAGGTTTTAAAAATTGAATACCTGTCTATCTTATAAATGGTTCAATTAACGTCAAAATCTCTGTCCAGGTATACTCCTTCACTGATTTCAAGATCAGCGCTGGATAAATTCATAGTACCAGTGCCTAAAACGTGTAATATTATTTCTGAAATATAGTCACCATCGTCCTTACCAGATAGCGTTATCAGAATCTGTCCTTCCGACTCTTCATAGTTATAAGTCCCCCAACCTCCAGGAATTTCAAAACTGATTCCCTCAGAATAGGATAAGACAAAATCAACATCCCAGTTTCCCGGCTTACGGAGTCCTATTGTATAGCTTGAATCGCTTATAAGTTGTGAATTATCTGTCATGTTAAGAAGATTTAAACCTGCAGGAGAATCGCTCGGGAAAATAAAATCTGTATTATTCTCGGCTCCCCAGGAAATGATCTTTGTAAACGATGGAGATTCAGAACCATTGTAATAGTATTCCACGATGGCCTTTCCATTCAATACAAATTCAAATGGTACGTCAATAGTTTCGCCATTTATATTAGAGGTGAACGTTTGCTCATTGGTGGATGAATTATAATTACTGATGGACCAACCATAGCATTCAAATGGATAAAACGACCAGAAACCCTGTCCTTCAGTCCGCTTTACTTTAATAGTAATCCTTCCGGCGTCAGGCATATTAACCGCGAATGCATACCGGGTGATAAGCTGAAATTCTGTATTGCCAGGAGCAAGTACGTTTAACCCGTTCGCAGTTGTAGCTGGATATTCAAAAGGCGATGAAAAATGGTATCCGCAATGTGAAATAAAATAATCGATATATCTTTCAAAGTCATTTATCTCAGTCAGGGTAATTGCAGACCCACTATACCGGCTCAATAAATTTTGTTTTATGGATTCCGTATTCAGTGCAAGGGCATTCCCTAGCAAGGTATTTTGCAGGAGTGTGTCATCAAGTGTTCCGTCTTCTTTTATATCGTCGGAAATGGTTGAAAGTAAATTACTTAATCCTGAGGTAGTAGTATTGCCTTGTAGTATTGAAGAAATCGCGAGCAAAATTGCGTCTCCTTCTTCTGAATGTGTGATATCAAAAGTTTCCGGATTTGCTGATAAAAAAGTATCGAGACTAAAAATCTTCAATACCTCACCAAATGCCTGGGATTTTGCTTCCTGAAAATTATATCCTAGATCTGAAATAAGATAGTTGACTCTATTATATTCGAGATCTGTGAGAACATTAATATTTACCACCGGTTGATTCGTCAGGTCGATGAATCCTTTTAGACTTATTCTTTCATCCGACAACTCTCCCGAAATCTCATTATAATAGAAACCATCGGCCAGTATTTCAACATAAGGTGAGGCGAGTGAAATATCATTCAACTCAAAATGGCCTACGTTATCGGTTGTTGTATGAAAACTAAGTCCTGTAGAGACAAAATTATTTCCTATCTCAAAAATGGTCAGATTGCTTCCTGTATTAAACGGTCCTTTTTGAATCACCCCAGAAAGTGAGTATTGCTCTTTATTCTCATCAGATGTATTATCTTCCTTTTTACATGAATATAGTAACACAAAGAGAATCAGTAGATATGTATTTAATTGTCTTGACATAACGATATGGTATTTTGGTTAGATATATGATGTATAATTCTTTAATTAGGTTGCTTGTAATAAGCCAGGTATAAGTTCCTATGAATAGCGATCAGTCTTTCCTGGTTATTCATAATTCTTAAAGCCCGGTATATTCTGCATACATAATTTCCTTACTCGAACAGGCTTTTATCGCGAATAAGCATTAGAATTGCTGAGTTAGGAACGATTACATATTTCTCTTTTTTAAACTCTATCTCGTACCCACTGTTCTGCATATATATAGCCAGGTCTCCTTCTTTTGGCTGCAACGGCACATATTTCACCTCATCGCTCTTATCTTTCCATGGTTCATCGGCATCATTGATAGCCGGGATAGGGTATCCGGGTCCGACCTTTAATACATATCCTGCATGAATTCTTTCTTTTTCCTGAACCCCCGGAGGGAGGTAAAGACCCGATTTGGTTTTGTCGAGTGGAGACTTTGGCTTTATTAACACCCGATCGCCCACCATAATAAACTTTTCCAGATTCTGTTCACCAAGTTCTAAGATCATGTAATGACTACTGTTTTTGTGATAGATAAAGTTATTATTTTCCAGGTATTTCAGAAATTAATTATCCTTCTTACCAAACAATGAGAAGTGAACATATCGTTTAGGATTTTCCTTCAGGTCTTTCATCAGCTGATTCAGATGATAGGTGGTGGAATCAAGGTTCGTGTAAAGGTTACTGTCGTTTACCAGTTTACCCATTGTTCCTTCGCCAGCATTCATCTTTTCTATGACGGCCTGCAGCGAAACCAACGTACTGTCCAGATCCTGAATAGTCTTATCAAGGTTAGCACTGTCGAGCGCAGACGACACATTTGCCAGGTGTTCTATTCCTGATGCTATCTGAGGATTTTTCTTATTAAGGTTGGATGTGACGGCCTCAAGATTAGCAAGGCTATTGTATAATGAACCATCAGGACCAAGCGATGATCTCAAAGCCAGCAACGACTTATCGAGGTTGGCTAAACTGTTTCTTAGATTTGCTTCACTTTCGGGTGTTAGGACAGAATTTATTGAAATAACCAGACTGTCGATTCCGTTCATGACAGTATTCAGTTTTTGCTCTAGGGGCTCAAGGATATCTGAAAAATTGCGGCTTGTACGGGTCAGAATTGTATCTCCCGGGTGAAGGTATTCATCGGCATTACCAAATATTAATTCAAGGTCGCTTGTCGCAACCAGCGGATTTGAGCTTTTTGTCTTGATATACGAATCCTTCGGTATATTGAGTTTTTCTTCAAGGACAATCCTGAGGATAAACTTTCCTGATTTCCGGGAATCGAATTTAATACTGGCAATATTACCAACCTTATAGCCCTTATATGAAACCATTCCCGATTCTATAAGTCCGTCTATTCGGTCAAATATGAGGTAATATTCATCGGTGGGCTTAAGTATGTTTTTCCCTTTCAAATAGTTGAATCCCCAAACACTCAACAGCAGTACAATAACTGCAATTAGTCCGATCTTAACTTCTTTAGATAAATGCATGTTAACGTTTAATTATTGGTTAATTCTTCCAATGCTTGTGCCACAGGAATGATTTTACCGTTTTTCACGGCAATGATGAATGCATCGGGATATCGGTCCTTAACTGATTTACTATAATCAAGTATTTCGGCATAGGTGGTTTTCGAACCCGCTGCATATTTATAGACTGTATCGGTTCTGAATTCTTCAACATCTGTTAAACCTTTGAAATTGGCTGAGTTTAATGAAACAGGAACAGTCGAAGCCGAGACCTGAACCTTAAAATAGATCGATCCAGGTTTCTGAATGCCAGACGATGGTACTGTCTTGCTATCGTTACCTTCCTTATAATTACCAGTTGAATTAGCCGGTTTTGTAGCGGAGGTTACAATTACCGATTTTGCTTCAATGTCGTTTTTATAATCCTTAAATGCCCTGTATATGGCAGAAGCAATATAATCCTGTCCGGTATCAGAAGCCAGATATTTTTCTTCATCTGGGTTTGAAATAAAACCTGTTTCAATAAGGATTCCGGGCATTGAAGATTGCGCCAATACCAATAAGCCCTGACGCCGTACTCCCCGATCTTTCCGCATGGCGCGTTCACGAAACTGGCCCTGCACCAGACTGGCAAAATTCAAACTTTGACTATCGTATACATTTTGCATCAGAGAAAAAATAATATACGATTCCAGGGAATTAGGGTCAAAATTTTCATACCGGGTATTGTAATCTTCCTCCAGCAGAATAACAGAATTTTCACGTTTGGCAACTTCAAAATTCTCGTCGGAACGATGAAGTCCGAGAACCAGGCTCTCGGTTCCCGATGAGGAAGGATCGCTCCATCCATTGGCATGGATCGAGATGAAAAGATCGGCATTATTCTCATTGGCAATTTCAGCACGACGATACAAAGGAATGAATTCATCGGTTTTTCTTGTATACACAACTTTTACTTCAGGGATATTCTCTTCAATATAGCTGCCAAGTTTAAGTCCGATAGCCAGTACAATATCTTTTTCCATGGAGGTCTTTCCCACAGCTCCGGGATCCTTACCGCCATGGCCAGGGTCGATCACGACGGTACGAATTTTGTAATCGGGATTCTCATTATTATGTTGTGCTGAAATACTATTTTGACAAAATAATAGTATACTAATAAGGCAATATATTGGTTGCCGTGTGAATAAGACATAAATATGGTTTAGAAATTTCTGCATCAGAATACTTTAATTTTATTAGCTTTGCAGGCTTTAGGGTCCTATAAAAACACAGCAAAAATAACATTAAAATTGTTATCCGTACCAGTAAGGATAGTTCTGTTGCTAACAATTGTTCTCCTGAGCAGTAGCAAAGCTATTGCTGGAGACGCAGGGCTAAATTCTTCACAGGATGATACTTCTTTTTCAATCCAGGGTAAAAATATTCTGCCCGATTCCACTGATAATTTTTCGCTATCTGTTCGAAAGGATACATTGCAGAATGATTCACTGAGGGCCGATACTAGCGTGACTGTTAAAACCTCACGAAAAAGTCCCCTGAAGGATAAGGTTATATATAATTCGGTTGACTCGATGCGGGTCTCAATGGCTGAAGAAAAACTGTATCTTTTCGGCGATGCGTATGTCAAATATCAGGACATCGAACTTAAGGCTTACTATATTGAACTCGATCTTGATGATGAAGAAGTATTCGCAAAAGGAACCGTCGATACTGCCGGCAAAGCTATAGGCAGGCCTGTTTTTACACAGGGTGCTCAAAATTTTGAATCGGATTCCTTACGGTATAATTTCAGCTCTGAAAATGGTATCATATATCATATTGTTTCAAAGCAGGGAGAAGGATACCTGCACAGCGAGAAGACGAAACGACTCAGTAATGAGCACATTCACCTGCAGGATGGAAAATATACCACCTGCGATGCCGAGCACCCGCACTTTTATCTGGCGCTTAAAAAAGGAATTGTTATACCGGAAGATAAAATTGTAACCGGCCTTGCCTATATGGTAATTGCAGATGTCCCGATTAAGTTTGTCGGGGTACCTTTCGGTTTCTTTCCAAATACAGTTAACAGAACATCCGGGATTCTTATGCCAACATATGGCGAGGAGCAAACCAGGGGTTTTTACCTGCGCGATTTTGGATGGTACCAGGTACTTGGAGATTATGCCGATTTACGTATGCAGGGTGATTATTATACGAAAGGATCGTGGGCCAGTAAAAATATGTTGTCCTATAAATGGAGATATCATTTCAGTGGTAGTTTTGGGTTCAACTATGCTGTTTCGCAAGACGATGACAACGAGGATATTCCCAGAAGTACTGATTATTCATTGGTTTGGACACATAGACAGGATCCTAAGGCCAACCCGACTCAGAATTTTTCTGCAAATGTAAATTTTAAATCAGGTAACTACGATAGAAATTATTCCTACAATTCCGAACAGTATCTGACCACAAAAACTACATCGAGTGTCAGTTATACAAAACGCTGGCCTAATTCACCTTTTAATCTCTCTCTCAGTGCCAATGCAACACAAGATAAGAAAACAGAGAAAACACTTCTCAACCTGCCTACTGGATCGTTTAATATGAGCTCTATCTATCCTTTCAGACGCAAAAGCGGAACCGGACAATATAAGTGGTATGAGAACATAAGTTTGACCTATTCATCAAGTTTCCGGAACGAGCTTAATACATACAACGATGTTCTCTTTGAAAGAGCCACGCGCGATAGCATCAAATCAGGCTTTGAGCATTCGGTTCCCTTAGGGGTAAATTTTAAGGTGGGTAAAATACTGACGATTGGCCCTTCGGTTAATTACCAGGGAAGGATTTATACACGGCGCATTGAGTATAATAATCTTGCAAGGTATGATCTGGAAACAAACAAATATATTTTAAGATCAGATACGTTGCATGGCTTGTGGTATGAACATGCCATCAATCCGGGAATCAGTGTATCATGTACGCCAAAATTATACGGAATGTTAGTTTCAACAAAGGAGGATTCATACGTTGAAGCCATCAGACATGTAATGTCGCCTTCGGCCAGTTTCTCTTTTACGCCTGATATGAGCATGATCAATAACCTGGATTATTATGATACAATATATACAATAGAAAACGGCGCTGAAACTGAATTCTATAAAGCATATAATTACTATGATCAGGAATTATATTCCCCTCCTGGCATTAACGGTAGGAGCGGATCAATACGCCTGGCACTGAATAACAACCTGGAGATGAAAGTCAGGTCCAAAAGCGATACCACCGGTAAGTCCAAAAAAGTGGTTTTACTCGATAATCTGAATTTTAATACCTCATACAGTCCTTTTGCCGATAGCCTTCGATGGAGCGATGTGTCGATGACAACAGGAACCAGGCTCTTTAAAAATAAACTGGATATTCGAATGAATGGTAGTTTTAGCCCTTACTCATGCGATTCACTCGGAATTAAATACAACAGGTTTTATGTTAATGAAACAGGTCACCTGTTGAGACTGAAAACACTTTCAGTAAGTATGTCTTTCTCACTGAGTTCAAGTCAGGGAGGTCGAGAGGAGAGCAAAGGATCCGGTACAAAAAAAACCGGGGCCACTGAACCGGAAGAAGATATTACCTCCGAGAATACATATATCGAGGACGATATGGATTATGTGCCCGGATCGGTTGAAGGTACCTATGCCGACTTTGATATACCCTGGTCGTTGTCTGTTCAGCACAGCTGGTCATTAAATAAAGTTGGCAATAAAACTAATACTACACATACGGTTAGTTTATCGGGCGATTTTAGCCTCACTCCAAAATGGAAGATAGGAGGCCGGACGAATTACGACATTGCCAACAATGAGCTATCGTATACACAGCTGAGTATTTATCGCGACTTACATTGTTGGGAAATGCGTTTTTCAGTAATCCCCTTTGGTGAAAGAAGAAGTTATTCCTTCACGATCCAGGCAAAAGGAAGCCTGCTGCGTGATCTAAAATATGAGAAGAAACCAAACTGGTATGATAATTTTTAAGTCCTGACAATGAAACGAATTATTTCTACGACGATGGCGCCTGCTGCCGTTGGCCCCTACAGCCAGGCAGTAGAAAAAAACGGATGCCTTTTTATCAGCGGCCAGATCCCATTAAAGCCGGGAAGCAGCGAAATAGAAATTGAATCGGTAAGTGAACAAACCAAACAGGTTTTGGATAATCTTAAAAACATCCTTGAGGCTGCCAATTATACAATCGAAGATGTGGTTAAAACAACCTGTTATCTCACTGATATGGCTACTTTTAATGAGATGAACCAGGTCTACGCACAATATTTTTCCAATAACACACCAGCCAGGGCAACAGTCGAAGTTGGCAAACTTCCCAAAGGAGCCAGGATAGAAATTGAGGCCATTGCAATGAAATAGACTTGTTCTCTGCAAAATAAAAAAGCTCTGCATTTTTATGACAGAGCTTTTTATGGTATATCGGCTTAATTACTCGGCTACTATTTCAAAAGGCACTTCTATCTGCACTTCTTTATGCAGACGGATTTTTGCAGTATATCTTCCAATCTCTTTAATAAGTTCTTCCTTAATGGTAATCAGCTTGCGGTCGATTTCGAATCCTTTTTCTTTTAAGGCTTCCGCAATCTGAATTGTATTCACCGAGCCAAAGATCTTGCCTTTTGTGCTGGCTTTGGCGCCAATGGTCAGACTAATTTCTTTAAGTTTTTCAGCTAGTGCCTTGGCCTCATTCTTTATCCTTTCTTCTTTATGGGCACGCTGTTTAAGGTTCTCGGCATGCACTTTTTTTGCCGAAGAAGTTGCATTAACTGCAAGCCCTTTTGGTATCAGATAGTTTCTGGCATAACCGTTTTTAACGGTTATAATATCATCTTTATACCCGAGGTTTTGTATATCTTGAATCAATATTACTTCCATTGCAGTGTCTTTATTATTTTAACATATCGGTTACATAGGGCAATAGAGCCAGGTGACGTGCTCTTTTAATAGCCGTTGCTACTTTTCTCTGATACTTCAATGATGTACCGGTAATGCGTCTGGGCAATATCTTACCCTGCTCATTGAGAAACTTTTTTAGAAATTCGGCATCTTTATAGTCAACATATTTGATCCTGTTTTTCAGGAACCGGCAATATTTCTTTTTCTTGGTCTCAATAGTCGGTGGCGTAAGATATCGTATCTCCGATTGTGTTTGTTGTGTTGTCATAGCTTAGTTCTCCACTTTTTCTGATTTATTACTGCGTCGTTTAATAGCATATTCAATCGAGTATTTATCCATTCTGAATGTCAGGAACCGGATAATACGTTCATCGCGTCGGTACTCAGTTTCGAGTGTCTGAATAAACGGACTCTCGGCAGCAAATTCAATCAGGTAGTAAAAACCTGTGGATTTCTTCTGAATTGGGTAAGCCAGCTTTTTCAAGCCCCAATTTTCTTCATGGACTATTTCGCCCCCATTACTGACGATTAAGTTCTTGAACTTTTCAACCGCTTCCTTCATCTGGGCTTCAGATAAAACGGGAGTTGTAATGAAAACGGTTTCGTATCTGTTCTTCATTTTTTAAATTGAATTGATTAATTAATATTAAAAACGAAGCGCAAAAGTATTATTTTTTTTCTTCTGATCAAATACTAGGGCAGAATATAACTAAATTTTATGCAGTAGCAATAACCCGATAAACATCATAAAGTCGTTTCATAGGGAATAAAAGAAAAAACGGAAAAGTAAAAACCTGAAATTCAAAATGCGTATGCTTATTCTTTCGATTGCCAAAAAAACGTCTTCAAATCAGCTCCAAGTTTCTAGTCTCTGGTAATGATTATTAAAATTGAAAAACCAGGTCTACCATATAATTATTTTCCTGGATATATATTATTCATAATTATTAAGTATTACTTAAAATATTAAATAATACTTATCTTTGTAGAAAAAATAATGATATGAACCGAATAGGCGAAAGGATCAAGAAGAAAAGAGAACTCATGAAGCTGCACCTAAACGCATTGGCTGAAAAAGTAAAAATAAGTCCGAGTGCACTTTCACAAATTGAAAAATCAAAATCGTACCCCTCTCTTCTCACCTTAAAATCAATAGCAGACGCCCTGCATACAACTATTAGTGAATTAGTAGGAGAAAATGAGTCGACTACAAATAATCCGGTGGTATTAAAAAATGACATTAAATATATAGACCAAAACACTACAGGCGCCATTGTTTTTCTGTTATCAAACCACGAATCAAATAAACAAATGGATACCTATTTGGTACGATTCTCAAAAGGATCAGGTATCGACGGCTTGTTTAAAGAAAATTATGGCCAGGTTTTTTGTCATATCCTTTCTGGCGAGATAAGGTTCGATTTAAACAGGAAGACTTATTTTTTAAAACCAGGAGATAATATATATTTTAACGCCAAATCGCTAGATAATGCCATAAATAGTAATGATGGATTAAGTGAACTGCTATGGATACAATCACCACCACTTTTTTAAGAAATCAAGAAATACTTCATCATTGAAGTAATTAATAATATTTTTATCTGAAATATTTAATGGTAAGGTCACCATCATTATTTATAGAAAGGGAAGTAACAAGTATCAAAGAGGTATGCAATATTATTAGTGTTTCACAAATGGAATTTTATTCATTAATCATTCAAGTGCTTAAAAAAAGACTGGAATTTAATTTCTCATCTATACAACGCAATCTATCCAGGGTATCGCAAAAGTATATTTTTAAAGCGGGTGTAAAATCTCTAAGTGGACATATCAGAAATATATTATTGTATTTCAGGATAATAACATATAAAATATATAATGTCCCTCGCAAAAATGTTAATTGCTGTAATAAGAAACATCATCATTTTGATAATAATTTTATTACCTGTCTTTACAATCTCTATTTTTTGAAATCCTTTATTACGGAAAAGTATCTCTCAGAAACAAAATGGAGAATTAGAGCTTATAGTAACTCCGTTAATTTCCGAAGCTAGAATGACCGGATCATAATTGAATGTATTGAAATATATAAATTTTGTTAAGGAATTAATATTAAGAGTCAGGTTAAATAAACTGTAAATTTGAGTTTATGAAGGATTTATTTCGAAAACTGGGAAAAAAGAGGATTAGTCTGCCGGATGACGCTCTGATTGTGCTCGGTGGGTGCAAATCGTTTAAAATTTTTAATACAGTTAAGGATTTAGCTGTTGCATCTGTAGGTGAAAATAATAATACCTACGAAGTAAAATACCAAATAAAAGGGCTAGGTGAGTATACCGAGGCAATTATCCATAAAGTAACGAATGGCATTTCCGCTAACTATACTGATGCTTATATGCGAAGAAGAGACCCTGAAACAATGGTTATTGCGGATGACTTGCCCAGTGATAAAGAGCGTTTCTGTGACAGATTTGGATATAGTTTTGAAACCTTGAAGAAAGAAACGTTGGAATGGCTTCAACAACAAGATTTAGCAATATTTTTTTATTTTGCCGGACGCGAGAACATTGGATGTGGCGGAATTGCAATAACTCCAGCTAATGCAGGATTTTTTGCTATGGGTCTAGCAATGCTTCAAAGTATTATTCCCGTTGACGAACTGCCTGATGATTTTTCAATTGAGTCAGCTATATATGTAGCCCCGACGTTTCGACACACGCATTTCAATGGAAAGCAAATTGTAGTTCATAAAAGATCTGATAATTTGCATGAGATTTATTCATATAACCTCTATCCCGGCCCGAGTGCTAAGAAAGGTTTGTTGGCGCATTATTGACGAAAGGCGAAAAAGAAGGATGGATAACTGCACATTGCTCTACAGTTCAGGTAGTTAGTCCATACGATAATGTTACAACTTTTATGCACGAAGGAGCAAGCGGTGGAGGTAAAAGCGAAATGTTACAAAATATCGTAAGGGAAGAAAGCGGTCAGGTGCTTATTGGCGAAAACATTATTAGCGGAGAAAAAAGGTTAATAAATTTTCCTTTGTTCTGCTCATTTAACCCGGTGACCGATGATATGGCATTTTGCCACCCTACAATACAGAAAAATGATGGAAAACTAACTGTTCTGGATGCCGAAAACGCATGGTTTATAAGGGTGGATAGTATAAATGATTATGGCGACGATCCTTTTCTTGAAAAACTTACAATTAAACCCAAGGAACCTTTGTTGTTTTTAAATATTAAATCGAAGCCGGAATGTACTGCATTAATTTGGGATCATACAGAGGACAGTCCAGGTAAAAAATGTCCTAACCCTAGGGTAATTGTTCCAAGAAGTATTGTGCCTAATGTTGTGAATAAACCTGTTACTGTTGACGTGAGAAGCTTTGGAGTACGCACTCCCCCCTGTACAAAGGAAAAGCCTACCTATGGAATCATCGGCTTATTTCATATTTTACCTCCTGCACTAGCTTGGTTATGGAGGCTTGTCTCTCCGCGTGGATATGCCAATCCCAGTATTGTCGATGGAGGAGTTATGGGCAGCGAAGGTGTGGGTTCATACTGGCCGTTTGCAACAGGAAAAATGATAACACATGCCAACTTACTGCTGGAACAAATTATTAACACCCCGAGAATGCGATACATACTCGTTCCTAACCAACATATCGGAGCATGGAAGGTAGGATTTAAACCTCAATTACTAATGAGGGAGTACTTAACAAGAAGGGGCAACGCTAAACTGAGGAGCGATCAGTATCAGTATGCACGATGTCCGCTATTAGGTTTTGAGCTGAAATACGTTACCATTGAAGGGGCTAAAATCCCATCAAGGTTCCTTCAGGTTCACAAACAGGTTGAGGTGGAAACAACCGGGTACGACGCAGGAGCAGAGATACTTTATTCCTTCTTTAAAAGTGAGCTCCCCAAGTTTCTGACTTCTGAATTGTCGCTTACAGGGCGTAAAATTATTGATGCTTGTTTGTCGGGAGCGAGTGTTGAAGACTATCTCGCAATTATCCCTATGGACTACCAATACTCATTTTTAAAACATAGTGAAAATGAATAAAGTGTTGCTATTATGGTATCGAAGGCTTATCCCGACCTGCAAAACCAACATAAAAAAGTCTTGCTTTTAATGATAATTCCAGAGTTTCATGAATAGTCTCGGTCTGTAAATTTTTTTGAATTACCATAATCCGATTTAAGAGAAAAATACAAAATATATTTTCATAATAATTGCTTGGATGAATAGTGCCCTCCATGGTTTTACCAATGCCCAAACCATTTGTAAAGAAATCATTCATTCCCGTTACAACGAAAAACTGGTAGCTCCTGAATCGTATTCAAGGATTTGGTTGTCTTCGAGGGATACTGCTCATACAGTTCTGTTTTTTGTAAGTACTTCCTCGGAAGAAACGATAATAGCAGATTGTTTTCACCAGGCAATTCGAGCAAAAATGATTTACGTCAAGCATATAGCGGACCAGATGAAACAATTAAAATATGTTTTACGCAATATGCTGTTTGAAAAATAGCTTTTATGAAGCTGAAATAATTCGAGAATATATGTGGGCACATACAAAAGAATCACAAGACAAAATAACGCCGAGAAAAGCGTTGGAATATTTAAAAGAAGGGAATCTTCGTTTTTTAAATAATTTAAAGGCTGACAGAAACCTTCTTAAACAGGTAAATCAAACATCCAAAGGGCAATTTCCGTTCGCTACAATTCTGAGTTGTATTGACTCACGGACTTCGGCTGAATTAATATTTGATCAGGGATTGGGTGATATTTTCAGCATCAGAATTGCCGGAAATATAATAAACGATGATATTTTGGGTAGCATGGAATATGCCTGTGGCATCGCTAATTCAAAAATTATTGTAGTATTAGGACATACCAAGTGTGGGGCAATAATAAGTGCCTGTAATAATTTAAAATTTGGTTATTTAACAGGTTTATTAAACAAAATAAGGCCTTCAATGGTTGAAGAAATTTCGATCACTGATAGAAGGGATGGGAATAATATTGACTTCGTTAATAAAGTGAGCATAATAAATATTCATAATACAATTAAACAAATCAGAAATCAGAGTAAAATTCTAGCCAATTTAGAAAAGGTTAATAAAATACTAATAGTGGGGGCATTATATGAAATAGATACCGGAGCAGTCAATTTTTTCTGATCTGTATGAAAGCATCCCCTTGTTTGAGTCATAACGTATTATAATCCTTGACAAATCCAATCATAGCCAATCATAAGGGATAATATAAAGAGAGTAGGTACGGTGATAAAACATGTATAATAGCTATAAAACTGATAAACTGTAAACTTAATCAGACAGGCAAAGGGTTAATGATGAGTGATAATAATGGTCAGACTTTCGTCCAGTTTTCCCCATGTTTTATCCTGCTGATTTGCATCTCCGAAACGCCAAAAGTCTTTGCAAGTATTGCTCCGGGAATTCCTAACGCAAGTTGATGTTTGATAATTCTTACATCGGAGGCTGTCAACTTGGAAGCGACTTTTCGTTCAGGGACAATGTAATTATTGCCTAAAAATTCTCTCCAGCCTTTCCAACAATCTTTATAAAACTGATCGGGGCGGGCAGGCAGATTGGAAGGCCGGTTTGTCCAGGTGCGATACTCTATAGAGTTTTTAATATTCTTTTTTTTACATAGTTGTGAGGCGTCCTCATAGGAGAGATAATGCTTCGCTGAATATTCAGCAGGTTTTCCAAAAAAATCTGACCAACCTTGCCATACTTCTTTTTTCTTGAAATACTCATCAGGTTTTCTGGGGAAGTTTTTTGGCAGGTACTCCCCAGTTCTTTTATAGGCATCAAACTTTCGTGACGAATCTATACCTTTTGGTACAAGGTTATCCTGCGCCCATGTCTTCGCAAGCTTATACGACCACCTGATGACATTATCATACGAATCAATTTTCATCGGTGAAAACAGTTTTGGTTAGTATGTAGCATAATACATAGTATAGTTAGTAGTCTGAACGAATTCCTTAACGGTTTAAATCAAAAACGAACGTTCGACAAATTTAATACTTTTAATAAAAGCAGATCAACACGTGGTAATATAAAACTAATTTTTTTTCAACTTATTGCCTGAAGATGATACTCTGCTTTAAAAAATAAATAGTATCCAATCTGTTAACGGTAGCTTCTATAATATTTCTTGAAGACGCAATGAGTTTTCAACAACGTATTAAGTGGTAATTATTAATCCGTATATTTGCGGCACTATGGAAAGCAAAAGCGGATTTATTGTATCAGCCCGGAAATTCAGGCCCGATAGCTTTAATATGGTAATTGGGCAACAGAGTATCACAGCTACGTTAAAAAATGCTATCCGGACCAACCATCTTGCACAGGCTTACCTTTTTTGCGGTCCGAGGGGTGTAGGTAAAACAACCTGCGCGAGGATATTTGCAAAAACTATCAATTGCACAAATCTGTCTGATGAGAATGAAGCCTGCAATGAATGTGAATCGTGCCAGTCGTTCATACAGAACCGTTCCTTTAACATTCATGAGCTTGACGCCGCCTCAAATAATTCTGTCGAAGATATCCGCCTGCTCATTGATAAAGTCAGGATACCACCCCAGGTAAGCCGCTATAGTGTATACATAATCGACGAGGTTCACATGCTCTCTCAGTCAGCCTTTAATGCCTTTCTGAAAACACTTGAAGAACCTCCTAAGCATGCAATCTTCATTCTGGCCACTACAGAGAAATATAAGATACTGCCAACCATTCTTTCCCGCTGCCAGATATTCGACTTTAACAGGATTCACGTAAAGGATATTGTTGGTTATCTTGAGAACATTGCAAAACAGGAGAATATTGAATATGAAGTGGATGCATTGAGCGTAATTGCTCAGAAAGCAGATGGTGCAATGCGAGATGCTCTTTCCTTATTCGACCAGATCGCAAGCTTTTCGGATAATAATATCACTTACCAGAACGTGATAGAAAACCTCAACGTTCTCGATTATGAATATTATTTCAGGTTAACAGCCTGTTTCCTCGAAAATAATATTTCTGACACACTGCTTATCTTTGATGAAATACTTGCTGAAGGTTTTGATATTCAAAATTTTATTAATGGATTAAGTTCTCACTTTCGCAACCTGCTCGTTTGTAAAGTAGAGAAAACTGCACATCTTATTGAAACAGGTGAGAATATTCGAAAGAAATACCTGGAGCAGTCATCGCTTTGCTCCGATGAATTTTTATTTGAATGCCTGGAGACATGCAATGCTTGTGATCTTTCCTTCAAAACTAGCAGGAACCAACGATTGCATGTTGAAATTGCCCTGATAAAGCTCTGTAATCAGAGTCAAAAAAAAAAATAACAGGGTAGAGGAATCAAAAGTGTTGTTCCTTACCAGCCACCCAAAAAAAGAAGTTAAGACCAAGGTAGACGCGGTTACTGAAACGCTGGAACAAAACGTTTTTGAGAGGATCAATTTATCCTCCGGACAAAAAGCTGAACCCGCTCCATTATGGATTCCCGAAAGTGATAGTTCTACTCCTTCCATTAAAGATGCGCTTAGCTCAGTAGGTAGAAAAAAGAATCTGATAGTTCCGGAATTTCAAAGCGCAGATCTCTCGTCAAGCTATGATAATGGCGGAAATACATCAGAAACAACAGGTCTGTCAAAAAATGACATACTTGAAGCATGGAACCTGTTTCTCGAAAGCTTGAATCCGGCAGATACCCGTATGATAAATGCCCTTAGAAACCAGAATCCTTCGGTGGATCCTGAAAATGGACATTTGACTGTTTTCCTTCGAAATAAAGCCCTGGTGGCAGAATTTAAAGAGAACTTTAAGCCTTCCCTGTCAGCGTTCCTGAGCGAGAAACTAAATCATATAATCGAGGTGAGCGAAAATGTACTGGATATTGAGGATTCACCCAAGGCAAAGTATTATACCGACATAGACAAATTAAAATATATGATTGAAAAAAATCCTGCCGTTGCAAAATTAAAGCAGGATTTCAACCTCGATTTTGAATAGTACAGAGTTATTTTCTAAATACGCTGGCGACATTGTTTCTCAACAGTCTTTTCTGTATTTTCGCATGCCATTTAAATTAGGGTATCAAGTAAATCATAGAGGATGTATGGAAGGACAAAAAATTACTATTAAAAGCGGGGTGCTTAATGTGCCTGATTATCCTGTTATACCATTTATTGAAGGCGACGGAACAGGGCCAGATATATGGGCTGCCTCGGTAAAAGTTTTTGATGCAGCAGTAATGAAGGCATACAGAGGTAAAAAACAGATTATCTGGAAAGAGGTATTAGCTGGTGAAAAAGCATATAATAAAACGGGTGAATGGTTGCCCCAGCAAACACTCGATGCTATCAATGAATACCTGGTTGCTATAAAAGGGCCTTTAACAACGCCGATAGGAGGTGGAATACGTTCATTGAATGTTGCTTTACGCCAGTTGCTCGACCTGTATGTTTGTCTTCGTCCTGTGCGTTACTACAAAGGTGTACCATCCCCTGTAAAGGACCCTACCACCACCAATATGGTGATTTTCCGTGAAAATTCTGAAGATATTTATGCCGGAATAGAATGGATGAATGGATCGGATGAGGCAAAAAAGGTTGTGAACTTTCTTCAGAAAGAACTTAGTGTTAAAAAAATACGCTTTCCGGAAAGTACTTCAATAGGTATAAAACCAGTCTCAAAAGAGGGTACTGAACGATTGGTAAGGGCGGCCATTGATTATACGATAAAGCACGATCTGCCTTCGATTACGTTTGTTCATAAAGGGAATATCATGAAATTCACCGAGGGAGCTTTCCGCGACTGGGGTTATGCGCTGGCGAAGGAGGAATACGGTGCAACGGAAATTGATGGCGGTCCCTGGTGTTCTTTAAAGAACCCAAACACGGGAAATATTATTATTGTAAAGGATGTGATTGCCGATGCATTCCTGCAGCAAATTCTTACACGTCCTGCAGAATACTCAGTTATTGCTACGCTGAATCTTAACGGAGATTATATCTCAGATGCATTGGCTGCCATTGTTGGTGGTATTGGAATTGCCCCCGGCGCTAATATCAACTATCAAACAGGCCATGCTGTATTTGAGGCTACTCATGGTACTGCCCCGAAGTATGCCGGACAGGATAAAGTTAACCCGGGTTCTGTTATACTTTCAGGTGTGATGATGCTGGAATACATGGGCTGGCAGGAAGCTGCCGATCTTATTGTAAAAGGTCTTCAGGCTTCAATCACAAAGAAAAAAGTTACATACGACTTTGAACGACTTATGCAGGGAGCTACTCTTCTGAAATGTTCGGAATTCGGTGATGAGATCATAGCCAATATGTAAATAAAGAACCGATGTTATAACCTTTAACTCGTAACAGCCAACAGCTTTTACCTGCCATAGTCCCGATTATCGCGGACGAATACGGGTAACAGCTTTCACCCGACGCAGTCCCGAGTAATCGAGACGAAGGCGGGCAACAGCCACTCACCTTCGTTAAAACTTGCACCAGCGTCGTAACCGACTAAGGTGCAGGCGCTCGGTGAGCGATGACAGCCAACCGCCAACCGCCAACAGCCAACCGCCAACAGCCAACAGCCAACAGCCAAAACCTAAAACCAACTACCAACAATTAACAACTGCAAAAAGAATTATACTTAATAAATAAATCCATTAATTTTGTGGCACTCCAATAAAAATTACGATGAGCGGTTTTTTAGATATTATAAGCAAACTTTTCGGCAGTAAATCGGTTCGCGATATAAGGGCAATAGCTCCAATTCTGGGATCGATAATTGCATCTTACGAAAAACTACGGCATTTAAGCAACGATGAATTAAGGGCAAAAACCCTCGAAATAAAAAAATACATCCAGGATTACATTGCTGAAGAAGAAAATAAGAAGAAACAGATACGTGAAGAAGCTGAGAAAGAAACCGATATCAACCGCAAAGAGTCATTATTCGATCAGATCGACAAAATAGAAAAAACAATCGACGAAAAGATCGAAAAAGCGTTGAATGATGTTTTGCCTGAGGCTTTTGCCATTGTTAAGGAAACCGCACGTCGCTTTAAAGAGAATGAATACCTGGAAGCAACGGCCACCGATTTCGACCGCGACCTTGCCGCTAAACGCGATAGTGTAGTGATACATGGCGATAAAGTAAGGTATATGAACAGGTGGATGGCCGGTGGAAATGAAATCCTATGGGACATGGTTCATTACGATGTGCAGCTTATTGGCGGTATTGTGCTTCACCAGGGAAAAATTGCCGAGATGGCAACAGGTGAAGGAAAGACACTTGTAGCTACCCTGCCGGTGTTTCTCAATGCTTTGGCAGGACGGGGTGTTCATATCGTTACTGTGAACGATTACCTGGCGAAACGCGACTCGGAATGGATGGGTCCTATCTATGAATTTCATGGTCTGTCAGTCGACTGCATCGATAAACATGAACCTAATTCAGCAAATCGCAGGAAAGCATACCAGGCCGATATCACATTCGGTACCAATAACGAATTCGGATTTGACTACCTCCGCGATAACATGGCCATCAGTACTCAGGACCTGGTGCAACGAAGACATCATTATGCCATCGTCGACGAGGTTGACTCTGTATTGATTGACGATGCACGTACTCCGTTAATAATTTCCGGACCTGTACCTAAAGGAGAAAATCAGGAATTTGAAGCATATAAACCCCGGGTGGAAAAGCTGGTGAGCCAGCAGCGTAAGCTTGTTACCGAAATCCTGGCCGAAGCAAAGAAACTGATTTCCGAAGATAATAAGGAAGATGGAGGATTTAAGCTATTGCAGGCATATAAGGGTTTGCCAAAGAATAAAGCCCTGATAAAATTCCTGAGCGAGGAAGGTAATAAAGCGCTCCTGCTGAAAACAGAAAATTTCTACATGCAGGAGAATAGCAAATATATGAATAAGGTCACAGACGATCTCTATTTCGTAATCGATGAAAAGCTTAACTCTGTTGATCTTACTGATAAAGGAATTGAAGCTATTACTTCCTCTTCCGATGATCCTAATTTTTTCATCATGCCGGATGTTGGATCGGAAGTGGCAGAACTTGAAAAGATGAATCTTACACCCGATGAGTTAATGCTTCGGAAAGATAAACTGATCCAGGATTATGCCTTAAAATCGGAACGTATTCATACGGTGCAACAACTGCTTCGTGCATATGCCATGTTCGAGATCGATGTCGAGTATGTGGTTATCGATAATAAAGTTAAAATTGTCGATGAGCAGACAGGTCGTATCATGGAAGGCAGGCGTTATTCCGACGGTTTGCATCAGGCCATCGAAGCAAAGGAAAATGTGAAGGTTGAAGCGGCCACCCAAACTTATGCTACAATAACTTTGCAGAACTATTTCAGAATGTACCATAAACTTGCTGGTATGACAGGAACAGCCGAAACCGAAGCCGGTGAGTTATGGAATATATATAAACTGGATGTTGTTGTAATACCTACCAATAAGCCGATTATTCGCGAAGATAGGGAAGATCTGATTTATAAGACCAAGCGTGAAAAATATAATGCGGTAATCGATGAAATAGTTGCTCTTGTTAAAGCAGGCCGTCCCGCACTGGTGGGTACTACTTCGGTCGAGATATCAGAGCTGTTGAGTCGTATGCTTAAGATGAAAGGCATAAAACATAATGTATTAAATGCCAAATTGCATCAACGTGAAGCTGAGATTGTAGCAGAAGCAGGAAAGGCAGGAACCGTTACCATTGCGACTAACATGGCCGGCAGGGGTACCGATATCAAATTACCGCCGGAAGTTAAGGAGGCGGGTGGGCTTGCAATAATAGGCACCGAACGTCATGAATCACGTCGTGTTGACCGTCAGCTGCGCGGTCGAAGCGGCCGTCAGGGCGATGTCGGCTCGTCACAATTTTACGTTTCACTTGAAGATGACCTGATGCGGCTTTTCGGCTCCGATCGGATTGCCGGTCTTATGGATCGTATGGGATTGAAGGAGGGCGAGGTGATCCAGCATAGCATGATCACTAAATCAATCGAGAGAGCGCAGAAAAAGGTCGAGGAAAACAACTTCGGTATTCGTAAGCGACTGCTGGAATATGATGATGTGATGAATTCCCAGCGTGAAGTTATTTATAAGAAGAGAAGAAATGCTCTATATGGCGACAGGATCCAGGTAGATATTGCCAATATGATGTACGATGTCTGCGAATCTGTTGTCGATCAATATTCATCAGGTGCCAGTGATTATGAAGAATTTAACTTCGAAGTGATCAGGTTGCTTTCTATTACAAATCCAATTAGCGAAGCCGACTTCATTAAGTTGAACCCGAATGAAATGATTGAAAAACTTTTTGAGGAAGTTCGTGCAGCCTATTCCCGCAAAATGGAAGCTTTACAGCGTCAGACCTTTCCTGTTATCAAGGAGGTATATGAACACCAGGCAAAGGCATACGATAATATCCTGATCCCTATAACCGATGGTATCAGAACTTTCAATATTATCACGAACCTTGAGAAGAACTATAATTCGAATTGTGAAGAGCTCGTTCGTTCCTATGAGAAATCTATTACCCTGGCTACCATCGACGATAACTGGAAAGAACATCTTCGTGAGCTGGACGATCTGAAACAATCTGTTCAGAATGCTACCTATGAACAGAAAGATCCTTTATTAATCTACAAGTTTGAATCGTTTGAACTTTTCAGAACGATGATCGACCGGATTAATAAGGAAGTGGTTCGCATCTTGATGAAGGGGCAGCTTCCTCTTCAGGATCCGAGTGAAGTTCGCAGGGGAGAATTACCACGGAGGACTGATATGAGTAATTTGCAGACCAGCAAGAGTGAATTTGGATCTTCCTTTAATCGTTCGAGAGGTGAATCTCCCGAACCTCAGCGTCAACGTGTTCAGCCTGTCAGGGTTGAAAAGAAGGTAGGCCGTAACGATCCTTGCCCATGCGGAAGCGGAAAGAAATACAAGAATTGTCATGGCAGATCAGGCGCTGAAGCAGCAGGCTAATATTGCAACACAATTCATTACTTCAACGAGGAAGTGAATTAATAAATCCGATCGGGATTCCATCTTGGTAGAAGAGAAAACATAACCCTTGTCAAAAGCAACCCTTAACAACATGATTCGATACAACGATGAGGTTGTAAAAGAATCCCATAGGGATTCCATCTTGGTAAAAGAGAAAACATAACCCGTGTCAAAGGAAACCCTTAACAACACGATTCGATACAACGATGAGGTTGTAAAAGAATCCCATCGGGATTCCATCTTGGTAAAAAAGAAAACATAACTCATGTCAAAGGAAAACTTTAACAACGTGATTGGATAGCATGACAAGGAAGTAAAAAATCCCGTAGGGATTATATCTTGGTAAAAAGCATAGAACATGTACATAACCCGCGTCAAAGATCCCATCAGCCAAATCGATTCGTCACCATGACGCGGAAGAATAAAGACTTAAACAAAAAAGTGTAAACAAAAACAACAGAATGCAATTTGAAGAATTTGGATTAAACTTGAGCTTGCTGGAAGCTATTTCTTATATGGGTTTTGAAAAGGCTACTCCTATCCAGGTAAGCGCAATACCTGAAATATTACTGGGGCACGACCTTATCGCCTGTGCACAGACAGGCACCGGAAAATCAGCTGCCTTTTTGCTTCCTATTCTTAATAAATTATCGGCAAAGGAGGGGATCCGCTCTGGGGTAAATACTCTGGTTATTGTACCGACCCGCGAACTGGCCATTCAGATTGAACAACAGATCAGAGGTTTTGCCTATTTTGTGCCGGTCAGCTCTATAGCTATTTACGGCGGAGGCGATGGTACTACCTGGGACCAGGAAAAGAAAGTGCTTATGGAAGGCGCTGATATTATCGTATCAACCCCGGGAAAACTCATCAGCCACCTGAACCTGGGGTATGTTAAACTTGATACACTGGAACACCTGGTACTCGACGAAGCCGACAGGATGCTCGATATAGGCTTTTATGAAGACCTGATGAAAATTATTTCTTACCTGCCAGCATCGCGTCAAACACTGATGTTTAGTGCAACCATGCCGCCGAAAATCCGGCAGATGGCAAAAGAGATTCTTAAAAATCCAAGTGAGATCAGTACCGCTATTGCAAAACCGGCTGAAGGTGTACTACAGGTGGCATATCTTGCACATGAAGAACAAAAAATACCGCTGATCACAAGTCTGATTGCCGGTAAGCCCGACTACCAAAGCATCCTCATCTTCAGCTCAACGAAAAAGAAGGTGTCAGATATTGTCCATTCGCTGAAGAGGAGAGGGGAGGAGGCAGAAGGAATATCCTCTGACCTCGAACAAAAAGAGCGTGAAGCTGTACTTGAACGTTTCAAGGCAAGGAAAGTCAGGGCGTTGATAGCCACCGATGTACTCAGCAGGGGAATAGATATTAAAGATATCAACCTCATCATTAACTTCGATGTCCCACAGGATGCCGAAGATTATGTGCACAGAGTAGGCAGAACGGCACGGGCCGATAAGACAGGGATTGCCATCACGCTGGTGAATGAACCCGACATGTTCAAATTTCATCGTATTGAGGAACTGATTGAAGATACTATCCTGAAACTTCCGGTTCCTGCAGAGATTGGCGAAAGCCCTGTCTGGAATCCACACCTTCGGTTTCACAGGGGACAGAGCAAAAATAAGAAACCGTTTAAGGGTAAGCACGGAAAGCCCTTTCGAAATAAAAAAGATCATCATAAACGGCATAATCACTGATCACAAGAATCTTGACAAGCAGTTTAATAAGCGCAGGAGGAGGATCTTGATATGAATTGCCCCGACCCTGTTAGACGGCAAGGCAGGCTTAAGTCGTCCCAATGAAGAACTCCGAAGATTTTGGTACAAAATCCAAAGGGTTCCATTTCGGGATTCCTTCGCAATAACGTGAGCAGACTCAGGGCTGGAGCGCGCCAGCCAGGAGGTTTTCTACGCTGACTTAACTAGTAAGAGCCAACGTATTACATTGGTAAAAAATCGATACAGTTGTTAATAATTGGTACAGGATTTAATTTGTAACGATTTTTTTTTAAATTAGATTTATCAATTAATATGTAATTAGTCATCATATGAAAAAATCTCTACAGAATAAACAAGCTCTTGCAGCGAGACTCTCCGGGTATGCAACTGCCGCAGGCGCACTGATTGCATTAGCGCCTGCTGCCGACGGACAGGTTATTTATTCGGGAATTCAGAATGTTCAGCTAAATATGCCAGAAGCTGAATATGCACTCGACCTTGATGGTGATTTGATAGATGATTTTAATTTTCAGATATATGGCTCCAGTTCTTTATATACGTATACATCTCCATTAGTATATCTACGATACGCTTTTGGCTGGGGTAATATTATTAATGCAAAGACAGATTCATACAAAAATAGCTGGATATATCGCAATACCTACGTAACCTATACTACCTATAATAGTACGTATGGTACTGTGATACATACAAATACATATCCAATGGTAGATGGGTTGGGACTTGGTGTTGAAGTTGGCTCTTCGCAATATATGTGGAAGAACCCAAGTTACCTTGCTTATTCAGGAATCCTCGGATATGGCAGCTTAGTTTCTTATTGGGGAGCCTATTCTGGCTTATATTCCTGGGGCTATGGCGATTTCTTTGGCGAGGAGCGATATATAGGCGTACGTTTCTGGATCGGTACTGACCAGCACTACGGTTGGATCAGGGCCAGCCTGGGTGATTATATCGACCCGATGACAATCATCGACTGGGCATATGAATCTACTCCTGGCGATAGTATTCTTACAGGCGCAGGCGATGACGAAGGGCCTGTTGCTATCCTTGATGCCGGTGTCACAACAACACTCGATCAAACGGTTACTGTATCGCTTACCTTTGAAGAAACAGCATACGGTTTCGGGTTATCCGACCTCGATATTACCAATGGCAATGCACACGACCTGGAAGAAATTGTTCCGGGGAAAGAATATACTTTCGAGGTGACTGCAGCAGATTATGGTCAGGTAACAGTCGAATTGCCTGCCGGCAGCGTTTCCGATTACCCTGGTAATGAGAATGTCCTGGCATCCGAGACGTGGGTATACCAGGAACCCATCGCTGTTGATGCTCCCCTCTCTCAGGGTATAAAAATGTATCCGAATCCTGCCAAAGACATCCTGAATATTAAACTTGAAACAATGTCTGAGATCAGGATCACCGATCTGAACGGGAAACTGGTATACCAGCAGGAAAATGTTCTGAATGAATCAGTCGATATCAGTCAGTACAATCCGGGTGTATATATTGTTCAGGTTACCAACGATGAAGCTGTTACACAACACAAGATTGTGATCAAATAAATAAGAGCCGGCTATCCGCCGGCTTTTTTTTGTGTACTTAATGCTGTGTACAACCTGCTTAAGGCATCCCGAAAAGTACTGAGGCTGTCTAAAAAGTATAATTCAACCGTTTTCAATCTCCGTGTCCTTTGTGAAGCCTCCGTGTTCCGGATGCTAAGCGTAGATTGTATCTACGCTTATTTTAAAAGTTAGTCTTCGACTAACTATTTTCCACATTTTCAGAACTTTTCTAATATTGTTAGTTACAAATTTACCTGCCGATAAAGGCAGGCTAACCTTTAGCTGCGACGTAGACGCAGTCTACGCCGAGCGGGGAGGTGTGTCAAAACCAACCTGAAAGATCTGCCAAAAAACTGAGGCTGCCTGAAAATTATAATTCAACCGTTTTCAATCTCCGAGTCCTTTGTGAAACCTTCGTGTTCTTTG
>CAZWIU010000059.1:0-25899 GCA_964634105.1 uncultured Bacteroidales bacterium
ATCGGTTTTGAAATTTTAAAAAATATTTTAATCGGACAGTAGTGATTTATTATATTGAAATTCTTTAATTAACATTGCGATCGGCAAAGTTTTATCTATCAAGCAATAAATAGCTTTTTACAGGTTTAAATTTCTTATTAAGTAAATCAGCTTCAGATGTTTTTTCTGCTATGGAAATGCCCTTGCGATAACCATTTTGAAGATAGACAAGTATTTCATTAATGTTTGGATCGGTAGCATCACCCCAATCCTTATCAAGTCCTTCACCTGACTGAAAATCAACAGGAAGTCCAAAATAAAAATCGCCATAACCGGCAGCATTTCTCAGAGAAACAGTAACAGGGAATATGTACCATTCATGAAATTCAAATCCGTACATACCTACAGGTTTGCCAGATGTAACAGAACCTGAAAGATAAACATTCATATATGGCTCGAGGGAATTAATAACCAACTCGCTGGCGGAAGCAGTAAACTGAGTGGTTATAAAAAATACACGACCCAGATCAAGATTCAATACATTTTCTGAAAAATAGTAGGTTGTATCGTAGTAGGGTGCGACAATATCATTATGTGAATACGTTACGAAGACATGATTAACGGTAGATGAGGGTGCGATCATTTCTGCCATTTCTTTTGCCAGACTAATATAGCCACCTGAATTGTAACGAAGGTCGATGATTAATTCATTAATACCTGCGTTTTTAAAATACTGAAAAGCTTCTTCCAGCTCTTCTTGGCCATAACCAAGAAAATCATTATAGGCAAGGTAACCAATCGTCTTGCCGGGGATATGATTGAATAGTTTCCTGCAAAAAACAGCATTCTGTTCAATTTCAGTTTTTGATAATGTCAGTCGATGGTTCGTCATTTCATTATCAGTGTAATCAAATGTTAACGTGGCAGGACGTGCATCAACCAAAATATTTATATCATCATAATTTTTTGGAGCAATTCCATCGATATAGTTAATGATATTCCCTTTTCTCATTCCATCGGAATAAGCCTGAGAACTCTCAAATACATAAATAACCCTCAAATTAGCAGTGCCATCGAAACGGACCATAAAACCGAAGCCAAAATTAATTCCCTCATCAAAGAAGGAATTGATGGAAGTTGTATCATCAATAAAACTCCACTTATCAAGCGGTTTATAAACAAGAGCATCCAATAAATCAGCCGGTTCGTCATACTGATATATATCTACTTCGGGCACTTCCCGATACCAGTAATACCATGAATTCATCAATTCATCGATGAATACATAGATACTATCCTCACTACTGACAATATGCTCTTTTTCACCGCAAGAAGAAGACAGTAAAATCGTAACAATAGGGAGGGTAATGAAGAAAAAACAAATAATTCTGCTAGTACTAGTCCTACTTTTCATTGTCAAATAAATATTTTTACAAATATACTTCCATCAATATCAAAATATATTGAAAGTAGCTTATAATTACTATAACAAACGAGAAACACGATCGTTAATTATGCCTGTAACTTCTGTTCACCAACTCACAATAGCTGCTCTGTCAGTACTATGCGTTGATCATTATCCCCAGCAGGGACTTGTCAGACCGGGTGGCAATACGTTGAATTTTGCAGTAAATGCAAGACGTTTTGGAGCAGGTAAGGTCTCGGTAGCCGGTTTTATCGGGAACGATCCGGAAGCTGAGATCGTGTTACGTTGTCTAAAGGACGAAGAAATTGATTCATCGAATGTATTTCAACTTAAAGGAAAAACTGCCTCAAACCAAATTTTTAATACCCCCGACGGCGAACGATACTCAACACCGGGATCCTGGAATAATGGAGTGAAAGATTCTGGAATATTTTCGGAAAAAACCTGGAATTTCTTACTATCTCATACGATTATAGCACTTCCATATACCGATAAAAATATTGAAGAAATTCTCCAACGGAGGACAAAGAATAACATGCTGATAATAGATTTTCTTCATTTTGACAATCCCGAAATAGTACAAAAATACCTTCCGTTTTTTGATGTATTATTTGTCAGCCCAGCGCCAGGAAAGGTGAATGCATTGAGAAAACTGGTTTCGAAAAGCGATTCTCTTCTGGTAACCATGCTTGGAGCAAATGGAAGCAAAGCATTTAAAAGCGGCAAGGAATTCATTCAGCCGGCCTTTAATATTCATAACGTTGTCGATACAACAGGTTGTGGTGATGCCTATCAGGCTGGTTTCATCTGTTCTTATGCGTTGGACGGAGATATTCAAAAAGCGATGTTAACCGGAACAATAACTGCAACCAACGTATTGACTCATTATGGAGGAGTGTGATGCTTTTATTGCAGTTGCTAAATGATAAAAATTTGTTAATTTCATTCAGACCAAACTTTACACATTTATTTTTTCCTGATTATTAAAGATTTACTCTATGAAAAAAATCTTTAGTGCCAGCTTTTTAATTTTCTGCACCGTTATGCTGCATGCCGAAAAATTACCACAACGTACTGAGATCTGCCTGGATGGTATATGGGAATTTACACCCATTGGGCAAGAGAAAACAAGTATTATAGTACCAGATTATTGGGATGCCCATCCGGAATTTAAAAAAGTTGACAGGGCTATTTATGAACGTATAGTTCAGATCCCGGATACCAAAGATTGGGAATCGAAAATTTTGAAAATTGAATTTGAAGGAGTAAACTTTATTGCCGATGTGTATATCAATGATGAGCTTGTATTTAATCATATTGGAGGATGGGTACCTTTTACTATAGATATAACACGGTTTGTAAAAGCAGGAGAATCATGTCGATTGAAAGTGGATGTTAAAGGGGGAAGTTATCAACCCATTGTTGATGAAGGACTTAATCCACAATGGCCGGTTGGATTTTCCGGTCATACCAGAAAATGGGGTATTATTTTCGATGTTTGGCTCCGGGCATTCGGCAAAATACATACCAACGATGTTTTTATTAAAACCTCTTTCCGTAATAAAAGAATTTACGCTGATCTTGAAATATGTAATACAGATATAAAAGAACGGAAAATCAGCATTATTTCTACGATAGTTCCCGCATTAACACCTGAATTAAAGAGTCTGGTACTTAAATCAAATCCATTTACAATAAAAGGGGAAGAGGTGAGAATAATTTCATTGGAATCATCGTGGGAACAACCTTCATATTGGTCACCGGCAAATCCCTTTTTGTATTACTTAATCACTGAAATTGTAGATGTTAAAACAGGAGAGGTTATTGACCGGCGTAACGACCGCTTTGGTTTTCGGGAGATCTGGGCTGAAGGAAACAGAATTATGTTCAATGGACATGCGATGACAATCCTGGGGGCAAATATTGTTCAACATAGTGAATTCTACGATAACCAGCGTTACTATTATATGACTCCAGAAACGTGGAACCAAACTATCGACAGGCTTTTTGAACTTAACTTACGGACAGTTCGTTTCCATATGCAACCCGCCCCATTATTTATTCTTGACATTGCTGATGAGCGGGGGTTACTCATCATGGATGAATCGGCTATCTATGCCAGGGAGTATATTCTGAAATCGAATAAGAAAGTGTACCTGGAGAATTGTATCAAATGGATAGGGCCATGGGTAAAAGCAAGACGAAATCATCCGAGTGTGATTATTTGGAATGCAGAAAATGAGATGGGAGCAGGGTGGTTAAAATGGATGACAGAAAGTGAAATGAAATCACTGGGCGATGCTATTCGCCTGTATGATAAAACCCGCCTGGTAAATTATGATGGCGACCGCGATGTTGGCGATGCCCTGATCAATATGCATTACCCGGAAGGATATACTAATACGGTTTCGGGTTCGATATATGCCTGGGCCGACTCTGTTAGCTCGATAAAACCCACCGGAGTAGGTGAATTTATTACTCACTATGGTAAAAATGGCAACATAAATCAATGGTGGCAGGGAACATGGGTAAGAGGCATGCGTTATGTTTATTTTGCCGATATAAGGCCCTATAGACACGATTGGGCGATTCTGAGGAGTGACAATACGCCCTGTATTGAGAATCTGATAAACAGCCTGTCGCCTGTTGCGCTGTTTGACAAAGAATATGATGACCTGGGTATTGATCCGTTGGTAAATCGGAATTATCCTTACCTGCAACCCGGAGATACTGTTAACAGGACATTCATACTCTATAATGATGAGTTCGAAGATGAAATTATCGATATTGAAGTTCTGGTGAAATCGTCGGAGCTATATCCTGTATTGTACCATTATAACGGCGATAGATCACCGATGAATAAGATTATTGCCAGCGACCGGAACACTTATATCGTTCCGTTAGGAGAACATGTAGATATCCCATATACTCTTATCGTACCTTCACTGTATGAGGGTTTTACTGACGGATTTACAATTGAAATGATTGCCCGTAAGAAAGGGGTGGTAAAATTCAGGGAAACTATAAAGTTCAATATCAGGAATTTTGAAAACAAAGAATCTGTAATACCGAAAATAAACCTGCTGCAGGCAAAGAAACCTGGACTTAAATAAATTGATCAGGTTAACGAATTTCCCACGTAGTACCGTCTTTTGTATCATTAAGAATAATCCCGAGAGAGGCCAATTGATCACGGATGGCATCAGAAGTACGAAAGTCTTTATTTTTTCTTGCTTCCAAGCGTAGGTTAATAATCATCTGAATTAGATCTTTTTCGTGGGAGGGTTTATCGGATAAGTTATTTTCGTCTTTCAGCCCGAGAATAGAAAATGCCATCGTTTCCATAATGTCCAACATTTTAATATGATCGCTGGCGGTTAATGTTTCCTTAGCTTCGGCCATCAGATTAATCAGTCTTACTCCTTCAAAAAGATGTGCAATGGCGATCGCCGTATTCAGATCGTCATTCAGGGCTTCCATGCATTTTGTCCGCAGCCGTTCAGGATCAAAGGAAGATGTATCGGAAGGTTTTATTTTTCTGAGGGTCTCAATCGATTTCAATAATTTATTTAAAGCAAGATCAGCAGCCTTCAGTGCTTCGTTGGAAAAATCGAGTGTACTCCTATAATGTGCCTGAAGAATAAAAAAACGGATATTCATCGGGCTGTATGCTTTTTCAAGCTTTGGATGATCGCCTGCAAAGAGTTCACGAAGGGTAATAAAATTATTCAGTGAACGAGCCATTTTCTGGCCATCGATAGTGATCATATTATTATGAATCCAAAAACGAACATGTTCTTTTCCGTTAGCAGCAACAGATTGAGCTATTTCACATTCATGGTGAGGGAAGATCAGATCCATTCCACCCCCATGAATATCAAAAGTTTCGCCAAGATATTTAGTCCCCATGGCAGAACATTCTAAGTGCCAACCGGGAAACCCATCGCTCCATTCCGAGGGCCAGTGCATAATATGTTCGGGACTTGCCTTTTTCCATAGCGCGAAATCAAGAGCATTTCGTTTTTCAGATTGACCTTCGAGTTCACGTGTATTCGATAACATATCTTCTATTTTGCGTCCTGATAATTTGCCATAGGCATACCTTTTATTATATGCATCGATATCAAAATAAACCGAACCGTTTGCTTCATAGGCAAACCCGTTCTTTATGATCTTCCGGATCATTTGCTGCTGCTCGATGATATGGCCAGAAGCCTGAGGTTCGATAGAAGGAGAGAGGGTATTCAGTTTTTCCAGCGCCTGTTGAAATGCCAGTTTGTATTTTTGAACAATCTCCATTGGTTCGAGTTGCTCAATGCGGGCTTTCTTCGAAATCCGATCCTCTCCCTGACCGGTAACTTCATCTTCCAGATGTCCAACATCCGTAATATTCCTGACATATCTGACTTTATACCCAAGGTGCAACAGGTACCGGTAAAGAATATCGAATATAACCGACATTCTAACATGACCAAGATGAGGCTCACTGTATACAGTGGGACCACATACATAGAGTCCGACGAAAGGTTCCCGGATGGGAATAAATTGTTCTTTCTTACGTGTTAACGAATTGTATAGATAAAGAGGATGTTCCATGCTGAATATTTAAATTACCGGGATGGTGTAAAAGTAAAAATTATCTAAGGCAAGCTAAATTAAACGAATTTATTCTTTTAAGCCGTCGGTTAATGACGAAATATGTTAAATAAATGATGCCAATTCACTGATGGCAGCTTCATAACCAATCTGGTAAATCTCATGAGCCTTACGCAATTCAAGCAAACCATACTTTTTCAGTTTGAGCGGTTCAATGAAAACATCCGCCATTGCTTTTTTATGTATAATTTCTGAAGCAATAGCCAGGTGAAAGGCTCGTTCGGTTATCTGGATAAGATTTTTCGGCGGATCAATTTTGCCCGTGGGATTTGCATAAACAGCAATAACCTTCTTACATTTATCGCGGATCGTATTAATTGGAAGGTTATCCATGATCCCTCCATCAATATAAGCTGTATTTCCAATCTTAGCAGTCTCGAATATGATAGGAAAAGCTGCTGATGCAATGAGAGCCTCAACAAGCGGGCCTTTAGAAAAATATTCAACTCTACCCTCGCAGAAGTTGGTGGCAGAAATGATAAGTGGCTTAGGAAGGTCCTCAATATTTTTAGATTTGAGCTGCGATTTAAGGATCTTTTTCAATCCTTCAACCTTTAATAATCCGGTTCGGGGGACAGATATGCGAACTATTTCGAATATTTTTCTACGCAGGAATATATCCAATATTTCTTCACTGCGATACCCTTCTGCAATAAATGCACCGGCAAGCGCTCCGGCACTTGCCCCAGCAATAATATCGATTGGTATTTCTTTCTCCTCAATGGCACGCAGTACACCCAGGTGTGCTATACCTCGCACAGCACCACCACTTAAAACCAAACCTGTTTTGTATTTCTTCGAAAAATGTTCCATATTTCCACATTTCGGTAAAACCTTACGCTTTGTTGCTTGTTAAACGTTATAAAAGTGTACGATTATGAATACCAGAATTGCTTTTTTTGACACAAAACCGTATGATAAAGAATCGTTTAATGAAATTAATAAGAAATATGGATATGACATAAAATATTTTAAGTATCATCTAACACCTGATAATATTGTTTTAGCTCAAAATTCAGATATCGTTATCGTTTTCGTAAATGATTTCATAAATAGTTATATGATTGATCAACTTGTATCCTATGGAGTAAAACTTATAGCTCTTCGTTGTTCGGGATTTAATAACATCGATCTGAATGCAGCTAAAGGCAAGATCAAGGTCGTCAGAGTTCCTGCTTACTCACCCCACGCTATTGCCGAGCATACCATAGCACTAATGCTGACATTAAACAGGAAAATACACAGGGCATATTTCAGAACCCGGGATACGAATTTTGCTTTGCAAGGATTATTGGGTTTTGACATGAATGGGAAAACAGCGGGAGTTATTGGCACTGGTAAAATTGGTAAAGCGCTGATTCATATTTTATTAGGATTTGGTATGAAAGTATTGGCCTATGATCCTTATCCTGATTGTGAATTTGCCAATACAGCTGGCTTTGAATATGTAAAGCTTGATAAACTATTCAATAAATCGGATATCATTTCATTGAATTGTCCACTTACAAAAGAAACAGAATATATTATTAACAAGAATACCATTGCAAAGATGAAGAAGGGCGTTATGCTCATTAATACCGGTCGTGGGAAGCTGATTAAAACGTATGATCTGATACAAGGTTTGAAATCAGGTAAGATCGGATCGGCAGGGCTTGATGTGTATGAAGAAGAAAGCCAATATTTCTTCGAAGATCTTTCCGATCATATTATGACCGATGATATCCTTGCACGGCTTCTTACTTTTAATAACGTAATAATTACTTCACACCAGGCATTTTTTACCAAGGAGGCACTTTATAATATTGCTGAAACTACCATGGAAAATATTGAAGTCTTTCTTGAGAATAAGAAACTGGTGAATGAAGTGACAATCTGAAGGAGTAACACTATAAAAAAGGGTAGCTTTTTACTACCCTTTTCAAATTAACCCCAGTATAAGGTTTACAATTGTGTTAGCTCAAGCAAACCTATTGCTGATTATTAAGTTCGAAAATAGTTGTTTTTTACCGTTATAATGGTCTTAATTGTTTCTGTTTACTGGCAGGATTGTATCATGGATGATTTCAGCATACAATAATCAGATAATAATTCTGTCGCCCAGTTTCTTTGAGAATTTCTTCTTAAGCTCGTTTAAAACGATAAATTTTTGCTGTAGTAAAGATAACGATTCAAGGTCGTTATCGTGTTGCGCACGGGTAATTTCATCCTGGGTTTCACGGATCAGCTCAATAACTTTCTTGTTCTTAAAGGCATTTACCAGTTCGGGAACAATTTCTCGCAGTTTCATGTCTTCGGTTTCGTGCAGTACTTCATGCTTACGCCAGATAGCGCTTAACTCATAGTTTTCAGTGGTCAGGTCGACAGCTACTTTGCATATTTCATTGTTTTCGTGGTGGGTAAAATAGGTATCTTCAACTGGTTTACCTGACAAGTATAACCGGGTAGCTTCATCGAAAAGTTGCTTGTATACCGGGTGCTGAAACTCGAGTTCGTCATTCCTGATTTCTTCAATGATATATGATAATACGCTGGGATTCTTCTCCGGGCTGAACCGAAGTTCGTGATTGGCGTAAAGTAATAAAAGGCGCAACAACTCTTTCTCGTGGGGATATTCATTGCGAAGGTGAATTTCCTGTTTTGGTTTTGATGGATTTTGCTGCTGATATTCAGGGATATAGGTTGTTTTCTTTGATTGGTCAAGAACTTTTTCACGCCGTACTTTATACGTTTCGTTATACAGAATACCTTCATTAATATCTAGCATACGGCTGCATTCACGTATGTATACCGAACGAATAATGGTATCGGGAATAACGGCGATTGATCGGACAATATCCGTTATCAGGGTAGCTCTTTTAATAGGATCATTCTCCGCATCTTTAGCTAACAGGCGCGTCTTGAATTTTATAAAATCGGTTTCGTTGGCATGAATATAGTCAGCAAATTCCTGTGAACTTTTCGCACGGGAGAAGGAATCAGGATCCTCACCTTCGGGAAGCAAAAGTACTTTGACATTAAGACCCTCTTCAAGAATAATATCTATACCTCTGAGCGATGCTTTAATACCGGCTTCATCACCATCGTAAAGAACGGTAATATTCTTCGTAAATCGTTTTACTAACCTAACCTGATCGGTTGTCAGCGCAGTACCTGATGAAGCAACAACATTTTCAATGCCGGCCTGGTGAAGGCTGATAACATCGGTATATCCCTCAACAAGGTAGCATTTATCTTTTTTAATGATCTCATTTCGTGCAAAGAACAATCCATAGAGGACCTGACTTTTATGGTATATCTCCGATTCAGGAGAATTCAGGTATTTTGCAGCTTTATCATCTTTTTTAAGAATCCGCCCTCCAAAGCCGATAACCTGTCCAGAAATGCTGTGAATCGGGAATATGACCCTTCCTGAAAAGCGGTCGAAGGGATGGTTCCCCTTGTCGATACTTAGGCCTACTTTTATCAAATATTCCAGCCTGTAACCTTTTTCTACTGCCAATTGTGTGAAAGCGTCGCGGGTTTCAGGGGAATAACCCAGCTGAAACTTATCAATGAACTGACCTCGTATTCCCCGCTCTTTCAGGTAGCTAAGCCCAATAGCTTTACCATCCTCACGATTATGCAACCATTCAACAAATTGCTTAGCTGCAAAATCATTCACAGCGAGTAAACTCTCACGCTCGTTTTTTTCTTTAATTTCTTCCGGGCTGAGTTCCTGTTCTTCAATTTCGATATTATATTTTCTTGCCAGGTATCGGAGCGCTTCAGGGTAAGAAAGCTTTTCGTGTTCCATAATAAAACTGACAGCATTGCCCCCAATACCCGAGCTGAAACATTTGAATATTCCTTTTGCAGGACTAACAAAAAAGGAAGGAGTTTTTTCATTGCTAAAGGGACTCAGACCCTTATAATTTACACCCGCTTTTTTCAGGTTGACAAAATCACTGATTACCTCAACAATGTCAACAGAGGCAAAGATCTTATCGATAGTTGAAGGATTTATCATGTAATTATGGTTACCGGGTGAAATCTGGCCAGTAAAAATACTACTTTTTATGAAGACGATTGAGTGAAGATAGAATGACATGTTTTAATTACTTTTGTTTACCGGCTATCTTTTTGATATGAAAAAACTCGTCGTTCTGACCGGTTCAGGCATCAGTGCTGAAAGCGGGCTTAAAACCTTCCGCGAACAGGGGGGGCTGTGGGAAAATTATGATGTAATGCAGGTTGCCAGCTATGAAGGATGGATGACCGATCCCGAACTTGTATTGCGATTCTACAATGAACGAAGGGCCCAGCTAAAGGATGCAAAACCAAATGCCGGGCATACAGGACTTGTAGAACTTGAAGAATTCTTCGATGTACATATTATTACGCAGAATGTAGATAATTTACATGAACGCGCCGGAAGCAGAAATGTGTTACACCTTCATGGAGAACTGACCAAAGCCAGAAGCACTGGAGATGAAAATAATATTTATGATATAGGCTACAATAGCATTACACTGGGCGATACATGTGAAAAAGGCTATCAGTTAAGACCGCATATTGTTTGGTTTGGAGAACCTGTACCTGCAATTGAAGAAGCAGCCAATATTACCAGAACAGCCGATTTTTTTGCTGTTGTGGGTACATCGCTTGTTGTTTATCCTGCCGCAGGGCTAATTGAATATGTTCCTCGCGGAGTTGATATCTATGTTATTGATCCCAACGAAGTAAACACAACTTTTTACAGGAAATTTGAATTAATAAAAGAGAAGGCTTCTGTTGGCGTCCAGATTTTAAAAGAAAAATTACTTGCCAATAAATAGTATTTCATGAAAAAATACCTGTTTTTAATTCTGTTTTGTCTCCCATTGTATGCAACAGCCCAGCGATTCGAGGGAGGTCCCTTAATCGGATTAAATGTCTGTCAGATCGATGGCGATTTCCGTGGTGGTTATAATAAAGCAGGATTTGTCGGAGGTGCATTTGTTTGTACCGATTTTCGTGATAAATGGGGTGGACAGATGGAAATACGCTTTGCTGAAAAAGGCTCGGGCCCGTCCAAACGCAATCCTAACAGGTATATTATCCGGTTGCGTTATGTTGAAATCCCGCTTCTTATCACTTATAATTTTAATAATAAGGTTGATTTACAGGCAGGAGGTGCTCCTGGGTTTCTTTTCAGTGCGCAGGGAAGTGAAGGATATGGGTATGAAGATCTTGAAGAATTTGATAAATATTCCCTTGATGCCTGTGTCGGAGGCTTGTATAAATTATCGGGGCATTTTGGCGTTAATGTGCGGTTTTCGTATTCGGTGACACCAATTTATGCTCAATACCCCGGAGCAACGGGACGTTTCGCCATGTATAACAATGTAATAACATTTGGATTGTACTATCGCTTTGGCGATGATAACTGATCATCCAAAAAAGAAGTATGTCCAGAAGATAGCCGCTATCACTCCTGCAAGATCAGCCAACAGTCCGCATCCCAATGTATACCGGATTCGTTTTATATTTACCGCGCCATAGTAAACAGCAATAACGTAGAAGGTTGTTTCGGTAGTTCCCTGAAATACTGAAGAAAGGCGGCCGGCAAAGGAGTCAGGTCCGAAATTGGTCATGGCTTCAACCATCATTCCACGCGCACCGCTTCCGCTTAAGGGTTTCATGAACGCAACCGGTAATGCATCAACAAATCGTGTATCGAATCCTAAAAAAGCAATAAATGCTCCCAATCCATCCATGATCCAGTCAAATGCTCCTGAAGCCCTGAAAACACCGATACCTACCAGCATAGCTACCAGGTAGGGAATAATCTTAACGGCTACTTCAAATCCTTCTTTTGCACCTTCAATAAAAGTTTCGTACAGATTAATCTTTTTTCTGATACCCAGAATCAGGAAGAACATGATAAAACCAAATAGTATGGTATTTCCCGACAATACTGTAAAAGTTTCGAGCCGAGCCTGACTTAGGCTTTTAAGGTATACAAAAAGTCCGGCTATAAATAAACTGATACCGCCAATATACAGAAGGACGATTTTATTAAAGAGATTAATTCGTTGTACAATGGAAACGATAATAAGGCCCGAGATGAATGCGCAAAAGGTTGATAGAAGCAATGGTAGAAATATATCGGTTGGATTGGCAGCTTTGGCAGCAGCTCTTAATGCTATAATACTTACCGGGATGATAGTCATGCCGGAAGTGTTCATAACCAGGAACATGATCTGGGCATTCGATGCAGTTTCTTTGTTGGGATTAATATCCTGAAGATCGCGCATTGCTTTTAAACCAAAGGGTGTTGCAGCATTATCAAGGCCTAACATGTTGGCACAGAAATTCATCAGAATGGAACCCATGGCAGGATGATTTCTCGGAATCTCAGGAAAAACACGACGAAAGAAAGGGGAGACCATACGCGACATCAATGATACAGCACCGCCCTTCTCACCTATTTTCATAAGCCCAAGCCACAGCGTCATTATCCCTATAAGGTATATGGAGATCTCAACACTTGTTTTAGCCATTGAAAAGGTGGACTGCACAATAGCAGGGAAAACATCACGGTCGGCTTCCGTGAAGGTTACCCAAAAGGATAAGTCAAGACCTTGCTGTAAAAAGTATCCGATCGTACGAACAAGCGCAACGATCAGCGCAACAACGAAGAAACTTATCCAGATATAATTAAGGACCATAATGCTAAATTAATCGATAAGCGCAAAATCCAACTGTTTTTTAATCAGGTTAGCCCTCAACACTTCTACCTTCACAGGATCTCCAAGTTGATATTTTTTTCCGGTTCGCTTGCCGATCAGACAATAATTATCCTCGTCATATTCGTAAAAATCGTCGTGCATTTCCCTTGTAGCAACCAATCCTTCGCACAGGTTCTCAATAATTTCTACAAAGATTCCAAATTCGGTGACTCCTGAGATAATGCCATCGAATGTTTTTCCGACTTTATCGAGCATGAATTCCACCTGTTTGTATTTGATGGAGGCACGTTCCGCATCGGCCGCTTTTTGTTCCATTTCGGAGGCATGCCGGCAGCGGCTCTCATATTTTTTGCGGTTTTTTGATTTAGCTCCGTTCATATAATCAAATAGCATGCGATGGACCATCATATCGGGGTACCGACGAATGGGCGAGGTGAAATGTGTATAGTATGGAAATGACAAGCCGTAATGACCAATATTTTCAGTAGAATAAACAGCCTTGGCCATAGAACGCACTGCAAGGGTCTCAACAATGTTTTGCTCGGGTTTGCCTTTCACATTATCAAGCACATCATTAAGAGTCTCCGATACTTTTTTTGCGTTCGTTAGCATAATGTTATGACCAAATTTCCTCACAAAACTGGCAAATTTCTCTAATTTCTCCTGGTTGGGCTTATCATGTATGCGGTAGACAAAAGTCTTACGTTCCATCTTATCAGGCACATTACCGATATATTCAGCAACTCTTTTATTGGCCAGTAACATGAATTCTTCGATCAATTCATTGGCTGTTCCATGTTCGCGGAATTTTATCCCCAGCGGTTTTCCTTTCTCATCGATATCAATTTTAACTTCCTCACGTTCGAAAGATACGGCGCCATGTTTGAATCTTTCTTTACGAAGTTTTTGTGCAAGTTCGTTGAGTATTTTTAATTCTTCAGAAAGATCGCCGGAACCGGTATCAATCACTTGTTGTGCTTCCTGATAAGTGAATCGTCGGTTAGAGAATATAACTGTTTTTCCGAACCATTCATCTTTCAGTCTGGCTTCCGAATCAATTTCAAATACTGCTGAGAAGCAAAGTTTCTCTTCGTTCGGGCGGAGAGAACAAATGCAATTAGAAAGTCTTTCAGGAAGCATTGGAACCACTCGGTCGACAAGATATACAGAGGTTGCACGGTTATAAGCTTCAAGATCGACTATACTTTTCGGTCGGACAAAATGCGTAACATCGGCAATATGAACGCCCACCTCCCAATTACCGTTTTCAAGTTTTTTTATGGAAATTGCATCATCGAAGTCTTTAGCATCATCTGGATCGATAGTAAATGTTGTTATTCCTTTAAAATTCCTCCTTTGTGCATAATCCTCGTCCTTGATTTTTTCCGGGATTGTTTCGGCATCCTGTTCAACCTCATCGCTGAACCTATAGGGAAGTTCAAATTCCGCAAGAATAGCATGCATTTCGGTATCGTGCTCACCGGGTATTCCCAGGATTTCTGTAACTTCTCCGAAAGGATTTTTTGTACTTTCCGGCCAGTCGGTGATACGTACTATTACTTTCTCTCCGTTTTTAGCGCCATTCAGTTTCTCAAGAGGGATAAAAATATCGTATGGCATCTGCTTGCTGTCAGCAATGCAGAAAGCATAGCGATCATATATTTCAAGGTTGCCTACGAAAGTATCACGTGCCTTTTCAATGATCTGAATGACTTCACCTTCAGGTCCCAGCTTTTTCTTTCGGGCAAAGAGATATACTTTAACAATATCACCATTGAGAGCATGATGCAGATTTTTCTGCGATATAAAAATATCCTCCTCCATAGAATCACAGGCTACAAAGCCATATCCGGCAGCAGCAATTTCAACCTTCCCGACGATATAGCCCCCTGAAGATTTTAACTTAAACTTACCCGGTTCAATCTCTTCCAATAACCCTTCATCGCGCATTTTAATCAGCAAAACACTAATAAAGCGTTTTTCTTCAGGTGACCAGATCAGCAACTGTTTAGATATTTGCTTGTAATTGTATGTTTTCTTTGGGTCGTTAGTGAAAAGCCCTAATATGGAATTCATCAGCGCTTTTTCATTCACCAGACTTTTACCTTTCCCTTTTTTGCTTTTCTTCATATATTCTGTTAACTCGAAGTGAAAATAGGAATAAATAAATAGCTTTCTATATCATGAAAGACAAATCAGGTAAGTATTTACAAACAATAATACTATTATAATTTCACAACAGAAGGTTAAAAAATTATCGAAATAGCGAATAATTTATTCTTGTATGTATCAATATATCAATGATATATGTATTACCCAAATAAAATGTAACCGAATAGCCGTTGATATTCTCATTCTTTTATTGTTAATTTTGCAGCCGGTTCATGAATATTATTGACAATCAATCTTACTTGTCGGAATATTCACGTTTAACTCATAAAAACCAACAGGAATGGATAAACACCCTGCATTTACTTGGATAACAAGTAATAGGCTTAAGCATTCCCGACGCCGGAATTATATAAAAAAAGGCAATTCGGTTTTCATTTTTCTGCTATTCTTAATCATCGTCAATATTTGATAAATAATCTGATTTAAGATCAGAAAAACCATTAATGCATGGATATTAACGGAAGACAGTTTAAGAAATTCCTCGAACGTCAGGAATCTCATCAGACACATCACAAAAAAACCGCTGTAAAACTACAGCATTCTAAAGGGAAACTTACTGCTCAGGAACGAATAGAGTTACTATTTGATCCAAATACCTTCAATGAAATTGATGCATTCTCGAGAACTGCATTTAGCGATTCACATTTTGGGAAAATGATAGATGCCTATGGAGACGGAGTTATCATAGGCTACGGCAAAATAGCAGGTCGTACAGCCTTTGCTTATTCCCAGGATTTCACGGTGATGGGAGGATCTTTGGGGAGCACGCATGCTGCAAAAATAACCAAAATACAGGAAATGGCTCTCAAAATGGGAGTTCCGCTAATTGGTCTGATCGATTCTGGAGGTGCCAGGATCCAGGAAGGTGTTGCCAGTTTAGCCGGGTATGCCGCCATATTTAGAAGGAATGTTATGTCGTCAGGAGTTATTCCTCAAATATCAGTTATCATGGGACCGGCTGCTGGAGGCGCTGTATATTCTCCGTCTATCACCGATTTTGTTTTTATGACGAACAATACGAGCTACATGTTTGTGACAGGGCCCAATGTAGTTAAAGAAGTGCTTAATGAAGATGTCAGCTTTGATGATCTTGGAGGCGCCATGGTTCATATGAAAAAAAGCGGAGTTGCCCAATTTGTTTATGAGGATGAAGAGAATACCATTCTTGGATTGAAAAAACTTCTTTCCTATCTGCCCTCGAACAATATGGAAAATCCGCCAATTCTCGAAATGGCCGATAAAAATATAGAGCCCGAAATAAAATTGCGGGATATTGTTCCAGATGATACGAATAAACCTTATGATGTAAAAGATGTTATTAAGCTGCTTGTCGATAAAGAATCATTTTTCGAAGTTTCGGAAAACTATGCGCAAAATATTGTCGTGGGATTTGGACGTATTACCGGAAGGACTATCGGTATTTTAGCAAATCAGCCAAAGGTGCTTGCAGGAGTTCTGGATATTAATTCTTCTGTTAAAGGAGCACGATTTGTTCGTTTTTGCGACTGCTTCAATATTCCTATTCTTACCCTTGAAGATGTACCGGGATTCATGCCAGGTGTGGACCAGGAGCATAACGGGATCATAAGACATGGTGCCAAATTACTGTTCGCCTATGCAGAAGCCACAGTTCCAAAAATAACAGTGATATTACGAAAATCTTATGGAGGTGCTTATTGTGTGATGAATAGCAAAAATCTTGGAGGGGACTTTAACTTTGCATGGCCGACAGCTGAAATAGCGGTGATGGGACCGGAAGGTGCAGTTTCTATTCTTTACAGAAAAGAATTATTGGAATCTGACGATCCTGCAAAATTAAAAAAAGAACTCGCTGTAAAATATCGTGAAGAGATCGCCAATCCTTATGCTGCAGATGAGAAAGGTTATATTGATGAGGTGATCGACCCGGCACTTACGCGGCGAAAACTTGCATTTGCTTTTCAAGCCCTGGAGAATAAACATGTAAGCACTCCTCCAAAAAAGCATGGAAACATTCCATTATAAATATTTTCAATAAGGTCATATTTGCATACCTGAAATTTCATGTCTTCAAAAAAAATATCATATTTGCAGTCCGGTTTGCATTCTGACCTAAATATTACACTATGAAAATACAAAGTCTCTTAATTGCAAACAGGGGAGAAATTGCGATCAGAATTTGCCGTACCGCAAAGGAGTTTGGTATTAAAACCTTCGGTATTAAAACCTCAAAAGAACCCAAAGCTTTTTACCTCAATTTTGTTGATGAGATCATCGATTTTACCGATAATGCTGATGATATTCCGGAGTTTCTTGACGTTGAGCGCATTGTAACTGCTGCAAAATCATTAAAAATTGATGCCGTTCATCCGGGGTATGGGTTCCTTGCCGAGAGTCCCTATTTCGCCCAACGATGCGAGGAAGAAGGAATTATTTTTATTGGGCCCTCGCCGGAAGCAATATATAAGATGGGAAATAAAACCATCGCAAAAAAAATTGCCAATAAATACAAAGTCCCCTTACTTAAGGGAAGTCAGGGGAATTTAAAAGATCCGAAAGAAGCAAAAGAAATTGCCAGTAAAATAGGATACCCGGTTATTTTAAAGGCTGCAGCCGGAGGTGGTGGCAGAGGTATGCGTATTGTTGAAAAAGCATCACAGATTGAAAAAATGTTTAAACTGGCTTCTACTGAAGCGCAGAAAGCTTTTAACGACCCTTCGGTATTTATCGAGAAATACGTTCGTAATCCAAAACATATTGAATTTCAAATAGTTGGCGATAAACATGGTAACTATATCCACCTTGGCGAAAGGGAATGTTCGGTACAACGTAAACATCAAAAACTGATTGAAGAGTCTCCATCGCCTGCACTTGATGCAAGATTAAGGGAACAAATGGGTGAAGCCGCAATAAGAATTGCCAAGGCTACCAACTACTATAGTGCCGGAACAGTTGAATTCCTGCTGGATTCATCCAAGAATTTTTATTTCATGGAAATGAATACCCGGATTCAGGTGGAGCACCCTGTAACGGAAATGGTAACAGGTGTAGACCTGATTGCTTTACAGATTAAGATAGCACAAGGAGAAAAGCTGCCCTTTACCCAGAAGGATATAAAAATAAAAGGTTGGGCGATTGAGTGCCGAATTAATGCAGAAGACGTTCAGTCAGGGTTTGCACCATACCTTGGAATTATTGATAAAATTCAATATCCAAGAAGCAAGAACATACGAATTGACTCAGGAATAACCGACTCATCAATAGTTACTCCCTACTTCGATTCGATGTTAGCAAAACTCATCGTTACCGGCGAGAATCGCGATAAGGCAATTACTAATAGCCTGAACGCACTCAATAAATTCTGGATTAAGGGAATAAAAACCACAATTCCTTTTTGTAAGGCTGTGTTAAGCCATCGCAAATTCAGGAATGGTGATTTTAACACCTCCTTTATTGAGAAAGAAATGCATCAACTTTATTATCAGGGTGAAAAAGATGAGATGCTTGCTGCCTATCTGGCTACATTTGATTTTGCTGCAGGACTTGAAACAGACCGGTCTACCTACATAGATTTCGAACAGGGGAAAAATATCAGCCCCTGGGTGCTGAATAAACGACTACGTTCTCTGTAAATCTTAATAACAAGGAACATGAAAAAGGATAAAGAAAAAGATAGCGAATACATTGCTTTATCGGCGCAAAATAAATTTAAGATAAAAAATCCGTTCAGTGAGGATGTGATGATCAATCATAAAAAATCGGACATTAAGATCTTTGATGATGAAAATGGGTTCACGTATATTGTTTATAAGAAGAAAAAATACCTGGCTGAAATAGTAGAAAAATCACAAAACAAATATACAGTTTTACTGAATGGAGTTAGCTACTCCTTCACGATTGAAACGCCTATATCCTACAAACGGAGGAAGTATCTTGAAAGGAACAGACCCAGCAGCAAAACAGAGCTGGTTGGAGCCCCTATGCCCGGAAAAATTGTCGATGTTCTGATTGAAGCAGGTGCTAAAGTGAAAGAGGGAGAGGCGTTGTTAATTTTAGAAGCCATGAAGATGCAAAACGAAATAGCCTCACCTGTTAACGGTAAAGTGAAAAAAGTATACATTCGGAAGGAAGATATCGTAAATAAAGAAGATGTGCTGGTGGAAATTGAAAAGTGATCAGATCTTAACAAGGTTATTTTTTATTGCATATACCACCAGGCTAATGGAATTCTTCGAATTAGTTTTTTCGAGCAAACTGGAACGATGACGTTCAACGGTTCTCTGGCTTATATAAAGTTGATCAGAGATCTGCTGATTCGAAAAGCCCTTACATATAAGTTCAAGTACCTCTTTCTCACGTCGTGTGAAGTCAATGCCAGGGGTTTCTGGTTTGTGCTTAATCAGTCGTAATAAAAGTTCCTGTGAGAAATAGGTACCTCCTGAGAATACTTTACGGATTGCATCAACAAGTTCACTATTATCAATGTCTTTCAGAATAAAACCTTTAACACCAAGATCTATCATGGTATTATAGTATTCAATATCGCCGTACATTGACAGCACTAATACATTTAAGCCAGGACATTTATTCAATGCCCGCTTTGTTGTTTCAACGCCATCCATTTCGGGCATGTTAATATCCATCAGAGCGATATCGGGCTTTAAATTGTCAAGGAATGTCAGAAATTCTTTTCCATTTGGAGCTTCAACAACAACCTCCATATCGGATTCATTGTTAATAATAAATTTCAATCCATTCCGGAATAACTGGTGGTCATCAACAATAGCGACTGATATCTTTTTTTGCCGGGACATGAACAACAAGTTGGATTTTAGGTATTTGTTGCAAGTTACGCATAAAACATCTTATTCCAATGACTGAAATAATGGGATTGTTATTTTAAATGTAAAACCTTTATTGAGGCCGGTATGAAATTCATAGTTGGCATTCAATGTTTTTGCCCTGCTGACGATATTTGATAAACCCATTCCTGAGCTGGACGGAATCTTATTATTCTCCATCTCAAATCCCTTCCCATTGTCGGCATAAGAAAGATGCAGGGCATTTCCTCTCTCTTCTATCTGTAACCTGATCTCATTCGCATAGGCGTGCTTTAATGTATTATTAACAAGTTCTTTAATGATACGATATAAGGAGTTTTCAACCGAATTTGAATATCTTTCGGCATGAAGTGAATTGGTAAACACTATTCTTATTGTAGTAGGTACTTTATGTAGAAAGTTATCGATTGCGGAAACCAAACCGTAGTTTTGGAGTATATGCGGGCTTAGGTCGTTGGATACTTCTTTCGTTGTCTGAATAGCTTCCCGTACCACTTCGTTTAGCTGAGTAATTATAAATTCCTGCTTTTCCTCATTATTAGCAGTGTTCAGGGAATTAATATACATTTTTATACTGGAAAGTAATGGCCCCAGGTCATCATGTAAGTTTTTCGCAAAACGTTCTCTTTCCTGCTCTTCGGTACGAAGAACAGCATCCAGTATCTTTTTCTCGACCTGCTTTCGTTCGCTGATATCGCGAAGAGTCACAATAATTCCCTGTATAGACGGATGATCGAGCATATTTATTCCGATACCTTCCAGCGGAATCCATCGTCCATCGGAATGTTTAAACCGGAATTCAACAGTCATTCCTTCCCTGATATTATTTAAAATATTGTATAACTGATTTTTTATTCTATCCATATCATCAGGATGTACATAGTCAAGTCCCTTCGTACCGACCATGGATCCCTCTTCATAGCCAAGTACTTGTTTAACGGTTGGAGTATCATATATGATATGCGTTTCTTTATCGATAATGAAAATAATATCTGAAAGATGTTGAACAATTGATCTGAAACGATCTTCGCTACGTCTTAAAGCATCTTCAACTCCTTTTTGATAGGTAATATCCCTTCCAACTCCTGTAATTTCACGTAACTGATTTGAATCACTTAAAATTGCTTTATAGTTCCATTCAATCCAACGCCACCCTTTATTTGTGTTAGCACGATGTTCAATATGAGCTGTGTAAGGTGGTTTTTGTATCTCATTCAATAATCTCAGGGTTTCTTTTTGCTCATCGGTATGAATAAACGCAGTAAAATTCCTTCCCAATAATTCATCCTTTGTAATACCAAATAGTTCACAATATGACGGACTTACATAAAGAAAATTAGCATGGGAATCTAACGTGATAATAAATTCGGACTGGTTTTCGATGAGGTGTCGATACTTTTCCTCGCTTTCAAGTAATTTCTCAACTGATTCCTTTCGTTTGATAACATTAACAAATATTTGTCCTGTTAATTTAAGCAAGGATACTTCATAAGGCAGCCATTTTCGGCCGGCCTTACTAACAGCTATGTTAAATGATCCGATGAACCTGTTCTGATAGAAAAGAGGTATTTCTGCCAATGAATTTATACCCTGATCAGACACACGTGACCTTAGATCTACCTGGTCTTCAGGAATATCGTCGAGTGTTTCAATTAAAATCGACTCACCGTTTTGCATTTTTTCGAGATACCACTGATTTACTGCATCATCAATCTGTTGTCTTCCACCATCATTCACTGGTTTCTTTTGCCAGCGATAGTGAATGTTTGTTGTGTTATTTATGTCGTCGTGCAGGAAAATTTGCCCGGCATCGGTATTTGTAAAATGGCAGATTTTTCTGATTGAAGCTTCAATCTCCCTATCAACTTCTCTATAAGGAATATTGATAAATTTGTTGGAGATATCGAGGATAAGTTTTTCAAAATCGTTCTGATATTTAATCTGCTCATCTGCTTTCTTTTTTTCATCGATGTTTCTAACACCGGCCATCACCTTTGTAACTCCACTGATCGTAATAGGTTTTAAAGTTACTTCAGCCCAGAAAGGTGATTGATCGTCACGATGGGCGAGCCATGTGAACGTGTGACCTTCTTTTGTATGAACAGCCTTTTCGATATGTTGACTCGCATGTTCCGCATCGTAAGGCGGCCGTCGGTCGGAAAAATGCATGAGATCTTTTGTTAATGCATTCTTGTAGGTTGTTTTATACATTTTCAGCATGGTGTCATTCACATCTTCCACCTTCCCTGTAATTGGATCATGAATGAAGATGGCTTCGTTCGAAGAGTTAAAAATTTCCCTGTAATTGCGCTCACTTTCGAATAAAGCGAATTCTGCCTCTTTACGGTCTGTGATGTCCATAAAACAACCAATAACTTCCCAGGTCTGATTAACAGGATTCATAACCTTTATCGCCTGATCAAATATCCAGATGATTTGATCATTAACACGAAACCACCTGTATTCGCAATTCACATGTGTATTTGGAGTTATATTATCAAATAATCCTGAGAGTTGCTGATAGTCTTCCGGATGTATTCGTGATACCCATAAACCGGGATTGGCCCTAAAATCAGCGAGACTGAATCCGCTTAATTTTTCTATCTGTTCACTATACCAGATTGTATTTCTATCCAACGGATTGTAAGAATAATACGTCATAGGACACGATTGGAGTAACAGACTCATCAATGCTCCGGTCCTTTGAAAAAAATCTGATTTTTTTTTTGCAGAAAATATCGAAGCGGGATCAGGTTCTTCAACTAAAAAAAATAATTTTTTCCGGCCAGATAATTTTTTCAGCAAATGTACACGTATTGGTTTATTAGTATGCACTGTCCGTAAAATCACCGTCTGATCTTCTTTAAGACGCTTCAGTTTATCGGAATCAGAGAGAAAAGATGAAATGACTGGACGTGAACTATCATAATGCAGTATATCCTTCGCCAACGAATTTACGTAACTTATTAATGAATTATCGATCTCCATGATAGCAAATGAGCCGGAAAATGAAAGAGCATTTAACAACTCTTTCCATACTGTACCTTCCGGTATTTCTGATGATTTTTCGCGATTACCACGAATGCGTTTGCTAATTCTCATAGCTCTGAAATTGCTCAGTTATAATCAGCATTATCCACACATACCATCATTTAAACTGGTAGATGCTTTATTAAAGGTATTAAAAAAACAATCCCGATAATTCATCTCATGTCGTAAAGTTCCTGAGTGTTATGCCAGATTTTTATCGTCAGGTTTTAAATAACCGGATGTTATCTGAAATAACGTAATATTTATACGTTTGTAATTAAAAAGGAAGCATGTTCCGGTTATGACAATAGGAAGAATCCTGCGAGAAATTCCTTTTGTCCGAAATGGTATGTTTTCATCCATAGCTTCATTATTATTCCTGGCCGAATCACAAGGTAGCAGAAGAAGAGTGTATCTTTGAAAAAAAAATATTTGACAGGCCTATATATTCATATTCCTTTCTGTCGTAAGGTTTGCTACTATTGCGATTTTCATTTTACAGTATCGCTGAAGCAGAAAGTACGCGTTATGAATGCTATTCACAAAGAACTAAGCCTTCGTTCGGATGAGTGCTCAGCAGAAACGATGGATACGATATATATTGGCGGGGGCACCCCTTCTTTGCTCGACATTAGGGAGGTAGTCAAATTATTTGTAACTGTTTATCACCATTTCAGGATAAGTTCTGAACCAGAAATAACATTTGAGGCAAATCCGGACGACCTGCAGGAGGATTATCTTAAGGAATTAAAAAACAATACACCTGTTAACAGGTTGAGTATAGGAATACAATCGTTCACCGATAGAGACCTGAGCTTTCTTAACCGCAGGCATAATGCCTTAGAAGGAATTCAATCGGTATGCAGATCAAAAAAAAATGGTTTCGGAAACCTGAATGTTGATCTCATCTATGGTATTCCGGGGATGAGCCAGCAGGAATGGCAGCATACCCTGGATACATTCCATAGTCTCGATGTTCCTCATCTGTCGGCGTATCACCTGAGTATAGAACCCAAGACCGTATTCGGGCATTACCAGAAAAAAGGGATGTTACAGACTGTAAGCGAAGAAACCAGCCGTGAACATATTGAAATGTTAATAGATTTTGCAGGCCGGAACGGGTACGATCATTATGAAATATCAAATTTTGCTAAACCAGGCTTTTACTCCAGGCACAATGTTGGATACTGGACCGGCAAACACTATATTGGATTTGGTCCTTCGGCACATTCTTATCTTAATGGGCTGCGCCGATGGAATATAGCAAATAATACAGCCTATTGCAATGCCATTGAAAATGATCGTCGGGATTATTTCGAAACCGAGGAAATAGATACCGGAAAGGCTTATAACGAATACGTTCTTACAGGACTACGTACAAAATGGGGTATAGACCTTGATTATATTACCAACATGTTTGGACAGGAAAAGGCCAGGAAATGCAGCGAAGTTGCCGGGAAATTCGTGCAGCAGGGATCACTCAGTATAAAAAATTCCCGGATCACATTAAGCCGGAGTGGCTTTCTGATTGCCGATTATATTATCAGGGAGCTGATGATTGTTTAGGAGCAAAACAGCGTATTATCCAATACAGAAATCCTGCCTATCTGGCTGCTTCATAGCAATAAGCATGGGTGAATGAACTTACTACGACTCTTCCTTTTTCTCCATCCTTTCCCGGGACCACGGTACATTGTCGCATGAAATTATTATAGACATCGTCTTTTTTGTCGGGTGAAATCAGGTGCCAGATATATTTCCCGGTTTCTGCCTCTACCGCATGAATACGACCATCGGCAGCACAGCGAAAATAAACAATGCCGTTTAATTCCTGCATATAATCTATTGTCGAAGAAGATTTAGTCCGCCATATCTCGTGGCCGTCGATAATATCGTAGGCGATCAGGTATTCATACAGATCATCGAGTACGATCATTTTATTGCCTACAATAATAAAACTCATCCAGGAATACTGATAATCATCCTCATTACGCCATATTAAATCTCCCGTATATAAATTCCGGCATTCGGCCACACCACCCGAAAGGGTATGGTAAACACGATCGCCAATAACAGTTGGGGTGAAGCCTTCCAGGAAATTATAGTCTCCGAGTTCCACCCGCTCGTACACCCACGCTTTTGCAGAGAAATTATAGAGGCCCAGGTATGATTTGCTAATTTGTTCTTCGCTATTTAGTAAATAGTATTGTTTATCATAATAACATAATAACATGATTTCATTGTTAGAATTATTTTTAAACGGCTTGAGATATCTAAAACCACCAATAGCCATATTTACTTTTCCCATATCGGGTTCGGGTATTTCTCCAAGATTAGGAATTAAGAATAGATCCAGTTCACCATTTTCTACTTTACCAAAAGATGCACTAATAATTGGATAATTAGTAATAGGATCAATAATGGCATCGATAGTAAAGAATAGACTATCAATTCCTGATAACCAATTGAACCCCCATCTTTCATCTCTCATTCTCCAGTTATATTCACCGGTATTCAAATTTATTTTAAATAGGTCGTAACCATCTCGAATGATTATTGAATTATCTACTATGTAAGGATTACTAATTTCAAATAAAGTAACTGGTTCAATATAATCTTGATTCCAGATTATATTCCCGTCTTTAAGATCTAGTAACCGTAAAAAATTTATTCCCTCATCATTTTCAGCTCCTAACAGAACGCTATTGTTATAATAAACGGGAAAATTTATAAATCCTCCATTATAATCGTGGTTTGTCATAGAAACACGCCATAACCAGGGCATGCTGGTTATGGCGCCACGTTCATCATATTGTATAGAATTTGTCTCCTTTGAACAATATGATAAAAGCATGATTGATAAGATTAATATAAGGTATTTAAACTTCATATAAAGACTATCTTCTATTTAAAACGAAGAATTTTGAGTTTCGATTCGTATAAGTTGTTCCATAGAAAATATCATTTAAGTATCCTTGTGCTTCCGGAGTATACTTCATTTCTTCATGGTTGACACCGTTCATTCTTACAGTCTTCAAACATCCGGGCATAGCCTGCGGAGAATTTACCGGCAGTAGTCCATCGCCGGGCTCATTGATATACACTG
>CAZWIU010000060.1:0-25748 GCA_964634105.1 uncultured Bacteroidales bacterium
TTATTTCAAAGAACTTTAAACAATTATTGTTAAATACTATGTAAATCTAAATGGCCGCCAAGAAATATTCACATATAGATCGCAAGGTATTAAGCATTAGCTCCCTGCCTACCGGTAGGCAGGTCTGCGAGTTTTGCGTCCCGCATAGCGGGATTCTTCGCGAACTTCGCGTGAAATTACTATCTATTTATAATTCAGTGTTTTATTAATTATTTAGAAGACTGATTTGTGACAAACTAATAGATATCCTCTTAGTCTTGACCCGGCATGATAATTTAATACATGAATTTCAATAAACGGGCAAGGAGAAAAGTTTCAATTTAAAAGTTTATGAAGACCGGAATTATAGTTCTGCCTGTTTTTATTGCTATTTTTGAACAAATGAATAACTTTTTATAAGTTTTTCTTTCAGATTGATTTTAAAATATGTTCTAAAACATAATTTTTTCTATCTTTGAGGCCATTTTAAAAACATAAAAAAAATAAACAGATGCTAAAGCCACAGGATTTACAGAAATATGGCATAACGAATGTCAGGGAGGTTATACATAATCCTTCCTATGAAGAATTATTTCAGGCTGAAATGGATCCGTCACTTGAAGGATTTGAAAAAGGCGTATTAACGAACACAGGTGCTGTAGCTGTTAAAACAGGAATTTTTACAGGACGCTCCCCAAAGGACAAATTCTTTGTTAAAGATGCCATTACTGAAAATACCCTGTGGTGGGATGGTGTTATTAACAAATCGGTTTCGGAATCTACATGGAAAGATTGCAAGAAGTTGGTTCAAAACCAGCTTTCAAATAAAGAGAAGATTTACGTGGTAGATGCTTATTGCGGCACAAACCCGGACACACGAATGAAAGTACGTTTCATCATGGAGGTTGCCTGGCAGGCTCATTTCTGTACAAACATGTTCATCAGGCCTTCACATTACGAACTTGAACGTTACGGCGAGCCCGATTTCGTCATGATAAACGGTTCGAAGGTTACCGATCCTAACTGGAAAGAGCACGGATTGCATTCCGAAGTTTTTGTCCTCTTCAACCTTACCGAAAGAATGTCGGTTGTGGGCGGAACGTGGTATGGCGGCGAAATGAAGAAAGGGATTTTCTCGCTTATGAATTATTACCTGCCGCTGAAAGGCATTGCTTCCATGCATTGCTCTGCCAATATCGGCGAAGCCGGCGATGTTGCAGTATTCTTCGGACTTTCGGGTACAGGCAAAACCACCCTGTCGGCCGATCCGAAACGCTACCTGATTGGCGACGATGAGCATGGATGGGACGACAACGGCGTGTTCAACTACGAGGGCGGATGTTATGCAAAGACCATCAACCTGAGTAAAGAAAATGAACCCGATATCTGGAGAGCCATCCGGCGCGATGCCCTGCTCGAGAATGTTACCGTCCGCAACGACGGATCAATCGATTTCAGCGATGCATCGGTGACTGAAAATACCCGCGTTTCTTATCCTATCTATTTCATAAACAAGATTGTTCTTCCGTCAAAAGGCGGTCATGCAACAAAAATTATATACCTGTCGGCAGATGCTTTTGGCGTTTTGCCTCCGGTTTCTATCCTCGACAGGGAGCAGGCACAGTACCACTTCCTTTGCGGATATACTTCTAAACTTGCAGGCACAGAACGTGGAATTACCGAACCTGTGCCTTCGTTCTCACCCGCTTTCGGCGAGGCATTCCTGACCCTTCATCCGACCATGTATGCCTCTGTGCTTGTGAAGAAAATGGATCAGTTCGGAGCAAAAGCATACCTCGTAAACACAGGATGGAACGGCACCGGCAAACGTATCTCTATTAAAGATACACGGGCCATCATCGATGCTATCCTGGACGGCTCGATTGAAAAAGCCGAAACAGCCCATATCCCCATCCTGAACTTAACAGTTCCAAAGAAATTGCATAATGTAAGCGAAGGCATTCTCGACCCGCGCGACACATACAGCGATAAATCGGAATGGGAGCGTAAAGCGAGGGATCTTTCCTCGAGGTATATTAAGAATTTTGAACAGTATACCGATACTCCCGCCGGAAAAGCATTGATTTCAGCAGGGCCTAAATTATAATTTGATATCATTTCAATAGAAAGGCTTTAAATCGTTGATTTAAAGCCTTTTCAAATTTACAGACTATAATTTATTGATGAATATTTTTTTATAAATAATATTTTCCTATAAATTTGTACCGCTTCAACAAAACTGTTCTTTGATTATGTCTTTAGTAATCAAGATTTTACTTATAATTATTGCATATCTTCTTGGATCGATTCCCTCATCTGTTTGGATTGGTAGACGGTTTTACGGTGTTGATGTAAGAGAACACGGTAGTGGGAACGCCGGGTTTTCCAACACCATGAGGGTCCTGGGCTGGCGCGCAGGCTTACCGGTATTCCTGATCGATATGCTAAAAGGTTATCTGGCCGTGACGCTGGTCCGCCTGTTTAATATTTATATTCCCGGTACAGCCGATTTCGTAAGTTATCAGCTGATCCTTGGAGGCGCTGCCGTAATTGGCCATATTTTCCCGGTCTATGTCGGTTTTAAAGGAGGCAAGGGTGTTGCTACCCTGCTGGGTATTCTGCTGGCTGTTCAGCCTCAGCCCACCCTGATATGCCTGGGCATTTTTGTGGTTGTATTTCTTACTACCCGTTACGTTTCGCTGAGTTCGATGATTGCCGGTATTTCTTTTCCGGTTCTGATCATATTCGTCTTTAAATGCACCATCTCTTCCCTTGTTATCTTTTCGATGATCATCTCCATTCTCCTGCTCTTAACGCATCAGAAGAATATCGAACGATTGATAAACAGGGAGGAATCCCGCGCCCGGATTATCAGACGCAGAGGAAAATCGATGCGCAGTTAATACACTTTTCTTTTTTACGGATCACCTTTGTCCGGTAAAGTTATTCTTATTTACATATTCGATTATACGCTGCTTTTTTCCTGATCTTTTTAACCACAACGTATCAAATTCTGGGTACACAATGAAATAACAGGAGGACACCAAGTATACAGTCAAAAATCTTCGTGTCCCTATGTTTTCAACTCCTTTCCCTCCGTGGTAAAATCTAATCGGTTTTAAAGATTAAAATAACTACCCATTACTGAAGATTAGTATATCGTTTTTATAAATTGTAAACCTCGATTTGTCAACTATTCCCCCAAACGTTTTGCATTAAGAGATAAAAGTTTTGTTTATTTTTTTCCAGACATCTATGATATTTCGGAGTATTCCACAGGTATCATTAACTAAATGTTGCGTTATAGTATATCTTTGTTTCCTATTCGTTGACTATGACCTTCCAGTACTTTAAACCATCCGGTATTTTATCGCATTTTATCAGCTATTACTGGACTCTTGAGGCAGAGGACTATGAAGGTACAGTGTGCGAAAGGGTGGTCCCTACCGGGAATATTCAGCTGATGTTTCATTACCACAACAGCTTCCTGATGAAACGTAATACAGACCGGTTGACATGCAGCCAGCCGCAGGCATTTCTTAGCGGCATCAGCTCTACGTATGTTGATGTTTCAACCCGTGGCAGGTCCGGATTGGTGGCGGTTGTTTTTTTTCCTCTCGGAGCGTGTAACTTTTTTGAGTTTTCACTGGACGAGATAAGGGATCAGAATGTTAATCTCGAATCTATTTGCAGTACCGAAATTAAGGATATTGAAGACCAATTATCGGGCGCGGAAGATAATCTTCAGCGAATTAACATCATCGAACGCTTTTTACTGAAGCGGCTGTCTCCTGTAAACAGGTATGACACCGCCCTGGTGAATGAGGGAGTTAACATCATAAACCAACACAAGGGCCTTATCTCAGCCGACAATCTGTCTCGTAGGCTTTCTGTGACCGGAAGAAGCCTTGAAAGAAAGTTTACCATGTATATCGGCGAAACGCCAAAACAGTATGCGAAGATTGTTCGCTTCCAGCATGTTTTGACTGATATGAATCGTATCAGCGAATGTAATTTTACCCGGTTAGCCATCGATCATGGTTATTTCGATCAGTCTCATTTTATTAAGGATTTTAAATCGTTCACAGGGTATACTCCGAGAGAGTACCATACCCTGTGTCGATGCATCGGATAGATCAGATTCCTTTTTTTTGTCGGTTTTTTACAATTATTGTACCTGGCCGGGAGGTAGTTTTGTACCGGAATAAACTTAACAATAGTCATGAATACGGATCATATTATCATTCAAAATGCTCACACGCATAATCTTCAGCACCTCGATATTGAAATTCCAAAACATAAGCTGGTAGTCTTTACGGGGGTTTCGGGATCCGGAAAGTCGTCCCTTGTCTTCGATACCATTTACACCGAAGCACAGCGCCAACTCGTTGAGACTTTTTCAACGTTTGCAAGGGCCCGGTTGCCAAAACTTTCAAGGCCCGATGTGGACGATATCTCGAATCTTTCTACAGCCATTGTCATCGACCAGAAACGGATGGGAAATAACCTGCGAAGTACCGTGGGTACAGCCACCGAGATAAATACATACCTGCGGTTGTTATACTCCCGGATCGGAAAACCGTTTATTGGCCCTTCCTTCCTGTTCTCATTCAATCATCCCGAGGGCATGTGCCCGCATTGTCATGGCCTGGGGAAAAAAATACAGGTTGATATCGACCGGCTGATCGACAAAGAAAAATCTATATACGAAGGTGCTGTTACCTATCCCGGTATGCAGGTCGGGGGATTTTTCTGGCGCGAAATCGTAGCCATCGATCTGTTCGATGTACATAAGAAACTAAAGGATTTTTCGGATACAGAACTGCAGAAATTACTCTATACCGAACCTATTCCCATTGTCAAGAAGCATGGCGCGGGTATTTACTCGAAAATGTTTGAAGGTATAGCGCGCAAACTGGAGAGAAATGTTTTCGGGAAGGCCCAGGATGAGCTGCCCGAAGAGCACAAGGATATCTATCAGAAGTACATTCTGTACACCGATTGCCCTCAGTGTCGGGGAACACGTATAAATGAGCGGGCCCGTTCGGTGACCATCAATAATGTATCGATTGGTGACATCTGCGAAATGGAATTGACCGACGTTCTGTCTTTTCTTTCCGGGATCAACGGTGAAATCGAAGCCCCGATACTACGAAAAGCACAGTTCCTGCTTGCCCAGCTTATTGAGATCGGTGTTGGCTATCTTTCACTTTCCAGGCCGGTTTCTACGCTTTCGGGAGGCGAATCGCAACGGGTAAAAATGGCCAGGCAGCTGGATTGTAACCTGGTCGATCTGTTATATGTACTCGATGAACCTTCGATCGGACTGCATCCCAGAGATACAGAGAAATTGCTCGGTATACTCATCCGGCTGAAGGAAAAGGGGAATAGCGTATATGTAGTTGAGCATGATCCCGATATCATTAAAGCCGCCGAATGGTTAATCGATATCGGACCAAAAGCCGGTAAAAACGGTGGACATCTTGTTTACTCGGGGATACCGGCAGGCATTAAGAATACCGAAAGTATAACAGGGCGATTTTTATACCATCGTGAACGGCCTGTATACCAGCGAAAATCGCCACACGATTTCATTGCCATTAAAAATGCCCGTGTCAATAACCTGAAAAACGTCAGTGTCAACATTCCCCGGGGAGTATTGACCTGTATCACAGGTGTTGCCGGCAGCGGCAAAAGCAGTCTTATCCACGAATGTTTCATAAAACAATATCCGTCAGCCATCGTAATCGATCAATCGGGCATTGGAAAATCATCGAGAGCTAACCCGGCAACCTACATCGGGGTCTTTGACCTGATACGAAAAGAATTCGCAGCTGCAACAGGCGCCGAGCCATCGCTATTCAGCTTCAATTCAAAAGGAGCCTGTCCGAAATGTAACGGCCAGGGTGTGCTCACTTTCGAACTTCACTTTCTTGACGCTGTTAAAACCGTCTGCGATGAGTGCGACGGTAAACGATATAAGCAGGAAGTGCTGGAATACCGGTATAAGGAGCACAACATTGCCGATATCCTTGAAATGTCTGTCAGCCAGGTGCTGGGATTCTTCGATAACAAACGTATTAACAAGCAGTTAAAGATCATGGAGGATGTCGGCCTGGATTACCTGAAACTCGGACAATCGCTCAGCACGTTGTCGGGCGGCGAGTCCCAGCGCCTGAAGATTGCTGCTGAGCTGCATAAAGAAGGGAATATATACGTAATGGACGAGCCCACTACCGGACTGCATATGTCGGATATCGACAGATTATATCAGATCATACAGTCATTGGTAGAGCAAAATAATACGGTAATCATCATTGAACATAACCTCGATATTATTAAGTATGCCGACTGGATCATTGATATGGGACCGGAAGGAGGGAAGAAGGGAGGAGAAGTTATCTTCCAGGGAATCCCGGAAGAGCTTGTACTATGTGAAAATTCTTATACAGGAAGATACCTTAAAAAAGTACTTTAAATGAGATGCGTATATTTTTCTGTTTGTTAAAGTGAGGCCTTATCGATTATGGCTTTCACGTCAAAGCAATTCACTATAATGCAGGGGAAAATACTTACTATTCAAACTTCTTCTTCAGAAGATTCCATAGTTCCTGTTCCCCGACGCCGGAAATAAGCTCTCCATGCTCTGCTATGGAAATTTCGCCGCGTTCTTCCGATACAATGATTACGAATGCGTCGGTGTTTTCACTGATGCCTAATCCGGCACGATGCCTCATGCCATAATAGGGAGGCAACTCTGTTTTATTGGTAAAGGGAAGAACACACCGGGCGGAAACGATGATGTCGTTCTCAACAATTACAGCCCCGTCGTGTAGCGGGCTGTTTTTTGAAAAGATGCTCTCCAGTAAACGACTCGAGGTCTTGGCTTTCAAGATATCGCCCGTTTCAGCATACAGGTCGAGCGACGACTTTCGGGTGATGACAATCAGGGCTCCGACGAAATTGTTAGCCATGTTAAGGGTGGCTTTATGAATCGAAGCAATTCTTACCCGGTGGAGGGGCGAATCCTCACTTTTAATAACACTCTTAAGCGAGAATTTCCTGTCAGGGAAGTAGCGTGTGCCAAGAAAAATCAGGAACCTTCTTATCTCCTGCTGAAACAGGATGATCAACGCTATGGCGCCGCCTCCGATCACGGCGCCCAGGATGGTGGACAGCAATTTCATCTTCAGCATATTTACGATCACGAAAAGTAGCCATATGCCGATTACAGCAATGAAAATGCTGAACGCAACGGTACCTCTTATCAGCAGATAGATCTGGTACATCAGGAATGCTACCAGGAGAATGTCAATGATATCAATAATACGTATCTGGATAAAGGCCGTAAGCATATCCGGTATGATTAATTTGAATGCTTAATTATTACCGGCAATAAAGATAAACAATATTCTTAAACCCGCATTAAACACGGGGAAGCATCATCCTTCCTGACTGCCGGCTTGTGAAGATATCGCTGTTTATAAATTGTATTGAAACTGCAATATTTCTCTGGTAAGGAGTGCAAAGGCGGGCCTGCCCGATGTAGCAAAAAATGCGAAGGTGGAATGAGTTGATGAGTTGCTTGACTGTGTAATTGTGTAATCGAAGCTGGAACCTGAAGCTTGTCTTTAATTCAATTCAACAGATCAACACTCCAAGGTGAGGGAAGCTTTTTTTGATTAATTGCTTGTCCGACATAGCAAGTAATGGTTAGGCGGGATGAGTTTCCGCCTTTGTCCCGAATGCCCGGGACTATGGCGGACGGAGTGCACCCTACGTCATTGCGAGGATCCCGCCTTGGCGGGAGACGTGGCAATCTTGCCTTTATCATACAATCGACCAGATTGTTGAATTTCTCGCAGAAAGTCGCTGATTTATTCACAGATTGACGCAGATGAGTTCAACGAATAGTGTATGAATTGATATAACCTTTGGCTCTATTCATTTCTCTATGTGACCCTGGGATTTATTTTTTAACCCGGGAGAGTGAATGATTCTCACTCTCACTCACACTCACACTCTCACTCTCACTCACACTCACACTCTCACTCTCCCCCCACGCTCGGCGTAGGCTGTGTCTACGTCGTTTTTAAATGTTAGTCTCCCGACTAACATAAAAAGTCTCATAAAACCAAACGTTTAAGTAATTTACTTATAATAGTCGGTTTTCACTTTAAAACCGGATCAGTCCGGCCTAACGGATCGAAAGCACAAAGAAAGGGATTGAGAAGGTTACCCAGATCCTCGACCTGTATTACGCTGAAAAATACAAGCTGAAAAACAAATTTTTAAACATTGAAATGTCTATGTCTGCGTCTATCAGCGGATAAATCTGGGTTTGCCTTGCCTGCCCTCCTGGCGGCGGGCCTGTCTACCGACAGGTAGATAAACCGGCAGGCAGGTCTGCGAGCACTGTTTTTTTTAAATTTCTCGCAGAAAGGCACTGATCTGCTCACAGATTGACGCAGATGAGTTCAAGGTATGTTGTCAGGATAAGGTACTTTAATCTACGGCAAAGACCCTCCGACAAGGTCAGATAGTTTTTGTGTTTAAATGGTTAAAAAAAACTGTGCTACACTATTTTTTTCCCTTCCCGCAATTTCAAATACAACTGCACTGCCTCCTTGGCTTCCTTTACATCGTGTACCCTCAGGATATCAGCTCCCCGCTCAAGGGCTGTCATATGGAGGGCGGTTGTGGCATTCAGCGCTTCATCGGGAGTAGTTTTAAGCAACCTGTAGATCATTGATTTTCTGCTAATGCCAACCAGAATGGGTAGTTCAAGTATCCTGAAAACATCAAGATTTGACAATAGCTGATAATTCTGATCGAGCGTTTTGCTGAATCCGAATCCGGGGTCGATAATAATGTCATTCACTCCTTTTTCTGTAAGCAGGGCTGCCTGCCTGCCAAGAAAACGGATCACGTCGTCAATCAGGTCGGTATAGCTGGTATTCTGCTGCATAGTCTGCGGAGTACCTTGCATATGCATAATAATATAGGGCACCTGCAGATCGGCAATTGTATCCATCATCATCGGGTCCATCTGTCCGCCAGAAATATCATTGATAATATTCACTTTAAATTTTTCAACTACGATTCGGGCAATGGATGAACGGAAGGTATCTGCCGAGAGCACAATATCGGGGTATTGACTGCGGATAGCTTCCAACGCCCGCGACAGGCGTGAAAGTTCTTCTTTCTCACTGATATTTTCTGCGCCGGGCCTGGATGAGTATCCACCCACATCGATGATATCTGCACCTTCGAGGATCATTTTATCAACATGGGCGAGCATGGCATCAACCTTCGTGAAACGGCCTCCATCGTAAAATGAATCGGGCGTGAGATTCAATATTCCCATGACCTTGGGAATGTTAAAATCCCAATAATTTCTTCCGATGCGGATCAGACGTTTTTTAGTAAAAAATGTATCTTTATCCATAATAACTGCAAATGGCCTATCCTTTAGCAAAGGTAGCTATTAGCTTGCACAACGGAAGTGTTTGATTAATAACTTTTGACAGTACATGGCATTTATTGTTATCGAAGGGCTTGATGGTTCGGGAAAGTCAACGCAGATAAGACTTATTGAAGAGTATCTTTCCGACAGGAAAATCAGGACTAAATTTATTCACTTTCCAAGAACAGGTTCCACGGTCTGGGGTGACCTGATCAGTCGTTTCCTGCGGGGAGAATTAGGGAATATCAGCCAGGTAAATCCTTACCTGGTAGCCCTCATTTATGCAGGAGACAGAAGTGATGCGGCGAGTATGTTGCGCGAATGGATGAAAGAAGGGTATACGGTCATTGCCGATCGTTATCTCTATTCAAATATTGCTTTTCAATGCGCCAAGCTTACCAACGAGGAGGAAAAGGCGAAACTGGCTAAATGGATCAAACACTTTGAATACGGATACAACAAAATTCCTGTACCCGATCTAAACCTGTTTCTGAATGTCCCGTTTTATTTCACCCGTGAAAGTCTAAGCAACCAGCGGGATGGGGAAGACCGCTCGTACCTCAACGGAGCCAGTGATATTCATGAGGCCGATATCGATTTCCAGGAAAAGGTGCGGGAGATCTACCTTTGGCAAGTGCGGGAGAATACCGATTTTGAAATGATCGAATGCAGTAATAACGAAGGCAGGATGTTGTTGCCGGAAGAAATTTCAACAAAAATTATTGATAAACTTAAACGCAAACTCAGATAGTATGGCAATAAAACTCGTAAGAAATATTGCCCGTTTTATTATGGGGCTGGTATTCATATTCTCCGGCTTCACAAAAGGGATCGATCCATTGGGTTTTTTCTATAAACTTTCGGACTATTTTGAAGCATTCGGACTGGATTTTCTGGTACCGCTTACCCTTCCATTTTGCATGCTTATGAGTTCCATCGAGTTACTGATCGGTCTTAATCTTTTCTTTAAGATCAGGATGAAACAGACTGCCTGGGCATTGATGGTCTTCATGGCATTTTTTACCCTGTTGACCTTTTACATTGCGCTAAAAAATCCCGTAACAGACTGCGGTTGTTTCGGAGATGCCATTATTCTTACCAACTGGCAGACCTTCTTTAAAAACATTATCTTCCTGTTACCAACATTGATTATTTTTCATCAACGAAATAAATTCTTAGGCAACTTCTCTCCGGCTTTTGAATGGTCGCTGACAGCAGTGTTTTTTGCAGGAGCCATGTTGCTTTCGGTATATTGCCTCCGGAATTTACCCCTGATCGATTTCAGGCCCTATAAGGTAGGTACCGATATTGTGGAGTCGATGAAGATCCCTGAGGGAATGCCTCATGATGAATACGAAACACACCTGATCTATGAGAAAGATGGTATCGAACGGGAATTCACCCTCGATTCGCCTGAAAAACCTTGGAGCGATACCACCTGGAAATGGAAAGAAACAAAGAATGTGTTGGTAAAAAAAGGATACCAGCCGCCGATTCACGATTTTTCACTGATCTCGGCCGACGGTGAAGATGTCACCAGCGGGCTGTTGAACGATCAGGGATATTCGCTCCTGATTATCAGCTACGACCTGAAGAAAGCCAACACCCAGGGTATGCTAAGAGTAAATGAATTTGTCACGGAAGCTAAAAAGCAGGGATATAAAGCATACGGAATGACCTCATCCGTGAAAGAGGAAATTGAAAAGTTCAATTCAGAGTTCCATCCTGCATACGATTTTTATGCCACCGACGATATTACACTAAAGACTATGATACGGGCCAATCCGGGTGTGATGCTGATCAAAGAGGGGGTAGTTATTGGCATGTGGCATTTCAGGAATCTTCCGGAGATTTCAGTATTATCAAAAAAAGGATTATCATTCACCCTGCTGGCTGAACAACAAACCAAGAATGAACGACTGTTGCTGATCGTTGTGCTGTTCATCGGGTTAACCGGAGTCCTCTTATACCTGATACGGCTCGATTTCTGACATAATGTTAAGCCGATAGCTTAGGAAATATGTATGCAATATCCTGATTCCTAATCGTAGCAATACGCAGGGGAATCCTTAATCTCGATACGTTCCAGCTGATCATTAGTAAAGTGCAGATGAAAAGAACGTTGTTTCAGGGCATTGCATCGATAGAATTCCAGAATATTCCATTGACCTGAAACGCTTGAATAAGGATCTAATCCGGTAGTTAAATCTTTCGTCCGGTAGATTATCTTTTCCAGTCGGTTTTCCAATATACCCTCCTCTTCCAGCTGAAGAAGTTTACTATATATATTTTCTCTTGTATCGCCTCTCACAATAGCTGGGTGGCTCCCGGCAATATCTGGCCAGCATAATAAAGGTGTAGGACCTCCGGTAAGAGGACTGATTAAGCTTTTATCAGAGATATATTCTACGGTATCGGAAGAGATACAGACACTGATGGTATCAAAGGCATCATTTTCTGCATCTACAATCTGGAATTCAGAGTACCAGGGTATTATCTCATTGAAATGCTCGATCGTCTGAAATTCCACACCCACAATAACAAGATTGAGAATTTTATTATCAATGTATAAATCCTGTAGTTTCCCGTAGCATGTTAAATGGGAGTTCCCGACCTGTATGTTGTGATATTCATCGCTGTTATTTTTCTCACATGAAAGAATCAGTAGGCACGATAGCAAAAGTTGAAAAGTTTTATTCATGGTTGTCTGATTAAATTGATTGAGATTATGATGTTGAAAGCGATCAATAAGTTGCGCCGGATTTCTTCTTTTTGTATGACATATTTTTTTAATTTCGCCGCGACGTTGAATCATTATAATCACTAAAATATTCGCGATGAGAAAAAAAATTGTTGCCGGGAACTGGAAAATGAATACCACCCTGCATGAAGGCCTAGACCTGGCTAAAAGCGTTAACGCTAAAGTAACCGGAACCCAGGTCACGGTTGTGCTTTGTACACCCTTTATCCACCTTACCGAAGTAAGTAAAGTGATAAGTAAACCTGCACTTTTTCTTGGGGCACAGAATTGCGCTGATAAAGAAAGTGGCGCTTATACAGGCGAAGTATCTGCTGCTATGGTAAAATCCACCGGTGCATCGTTTGTCATCCTGGGTCATTCCGAGCGTCGTTCCTACTATGGTGAGACGAACTCCATGCTTGCATCCAAGGTAAAGCTTGCTTTGGCAAATGGACTTACTCCGATCTTTTGTATAGGTGAGATTCTGGAAGAACGTGAAGCCGGGAAACATTTTGCGGTGGTAAAAAAACAACTTGATGAAGGCCTCTTCGATCTGCCGGCAGATGATTTTAGCAACATTGTGATTGCCTATGAACCTGTCTGGGCTATAGGGACCGGGAAAACGGCAACGCCTGCTCAGGCCCAGGAAATGCATAATGTGATCCGGGAACATATCGCTGCTAAATATGGTAAGAAGGTTGCAGAAGATTGTTCAATCCTCTATGGGGGCAGTTGTAAAGCCTCCAATGCTGCAGAACTATTTGCCAATCCCGATGTCGATGGTGGACTGATCGGAGGCGCCTCGCTTAAAGCAGACGAATTTATGGGCATTGTTACTGCCTTCTGATAGGATCAAAAATCATGGAAAAACGATCTGCCTCTGTTCACAGATCGTTTTTTTTTATTTATTTTAAACCGGAAAGTCAATTTATCCCCGGTAAAACATCATCACGTTATGTCCTACAGTGCAATACATATCTTTCTTAACCCTGTTTCCGGCGAGTATGCTGATATCCTTTATGCCCTGCTTGATGTTAATTTATTTGAAGGGATAACGGAAAATGACTCAGGATATATTGCATATATACCAACTGATAAGCTAAACCTGTCGCTGCTTGATGAAATTAAACACTCGCTGCATGAGATTGGTTGTGAGATGAAGTGGACAGCCGAAGAGATCCCCGATCAGAATTGGAATATGCTATGGGAGAGTAATTTTGACCCGGTTATTATCGATCAGAAATGCGTAATCCGCGCTCCTTTTCACGATAAATTCAGTGACATACCCTTACGCATAACCATTGAACCAAAAATGTCCTTCGGTACGGGCCACCATCAGACCACCAGGTTGATGTTAGAGCAAATGCTTTGCATCGATTTCAATGAAAAACAGGTACTCGATATGGGTTGTGGTACAGGCGTGCTGGGAATTCTTGCTTCCTTACTGGGTGCATCGCTCGTTTATTGTATCGACCCCGACCGCTGGGCCTATGAAAATGCGCTTGAAAATATAGCCCGGAATTCGGTATCCAACATACATCTCATCCAAGGAGGAAAAGAAAAAATACCTGAAAGGGTTTTCGACGTCGTCCTGGCGAACATAAACAGGAATATTTTAATCGATCAGATACCTGTATACTCAACAATAACAAAAAAAGGCAGCCTGTTACTAATAAGCGGTACCCTCGATGACGATTCACCCTTGATTCGCCAAACGGCCGGGGAAAATCAATTTACATATGTCGAATCGCGATTATTAGATGGGTGGAAGATGATAGTTTTTAAGAGGATATAGATGTTTTTAAGTTGGAATGAGTCATTATGAGACGCGATCCGGAATGATACGCTCGGATAAAACGACCTAATTGTATTTACGCCATAACAATAAATGCCCAATTATTTATAACTTGGCATATTATCGGGCATAGACTATCACACCTGATCATTGAGTATTTAAATACATTCAGCGAACATGGCTAAACCGCTTTATTCATACATCAGAATACCAACTTTTTTTCCGGCTTTTTTTCTTATCGTTTTTCTGTTTTGTTCAACCTCGCTGAGAGCGCAGGATAAAAATGTATTTTCAGGCGACCCTGCACAATTCATGGATGAACTCAACAGGTATATGACCAATCTTCCTAAGGAGTATGAAGATTTGTTCAATGAATTTATCGATGCATGGGAAAAGGATAGCTTATTCTCGGAAGCTGAACAGAAGGATATCATCAACTTAAGCCGGATGCTGGTGGAACGGAAAACCCGTCCGTACCCTCATTACTATCGTTTCATGTCGTGTATGCTGGCATTTAAAAAATACAATACATCCCCCGATAATTATAAACAATGGATCGAAGGCGTTGGATTACTTCTGGACAAACGAAAGACCAAAACTTTCGAGATTGAAAATGTGTTGGAGTTTACCGACCTTTTACTTCGGCAGAACACATTCTATTCTTCAAGTTCAGTTACCTGGAAAGCTGGCAATAAGGATTATAAGATCGTCAGCGATAAGGACCTTTCGGTTCGCTTTGAGAAAGTAGACCTCATCTGCTATTCAAAAAATGATAGTTTTAATCTCTACCAGACAAAAGGCAATGTATTCCCGGTAGAGAATTTATGGAAAGGGGAGGGGGGCCTTGTTACCTGGGAACGTGGCGGATATAGTCGCGATTCGGTGTATGCATACCTTTCCGATTATGAGATTAATCTTACTAAAGCCGAGTATACGGCAGAAAATGTAACATTCACGAATAAATATTACTTCGATAAACCCTTGCAGGGAGTATTGGAGGATAAAGTGAAATATAATACAACGGTTGAAAATGCAACCTATCCGAAATTCGACTCATATACCAAGGAGTTTATAATTCCCAACCTGTACGACAATATCGATTATGAAGGAGGATTATCGATGCAGGGGGCTAAACTTGTTGGTACGGGAACGCGTGAAAAAAATGCCAAATTGAAAATCTATCGTAACGATACCCTGGTGCTTACAGCCTCGTCGGTATATTTCGGGTTTCGTGCCGACCGGGTTTCAAGCCTGCGAACAGCCATTACGATCAAACTCGGAAATGATTCCATCTACCATCCTGACCTGTTTTTTACCTATCGTGTTAAAAACAGGGAGTTAACACTCCTTAAATCCGACTCCTATTCTTCGCAAGGCCCCTATACCAATTCATATCATAAGCTGGACATGAATTTCGAACAACTCACCTGGAAAATGGATGAAGAGGTCATGCGCTTTACCGCACCCCGTGGCGCCGCCATTGGAAATGCCTACTTTGAATCGGTGAATTACTTCAATTACGACAAATACATGAACATGATGATGCTCGACCAGCAACATCCACTGTTTCTCCTTAAAAGATTTTCGGAGCTTTATGGAAGCGATGAATTCTATATTGAAACCTATGCCGATTTTTTAAAAATGCCCCTGCATGAGGTTCAGCAACAGGCTATGCGCATGGCCTTCGGCGGATTTATATATTACGATGTGAATACCGAAACCATCAAGCTCAAGCCCCGTCTTTACGATTATCTTGCAGCCAGTATCAATAAAATCGATTACGATGTAATTGGATTCGTATCGCGTGTTAATGCTCCCATGGAAAATGCCGTCTACAATATACACAATAATGACCTTGTCATTAATGGAATTCCCGAGATCCATGTGAGCGATTCGCAAAATGTCACGATATTCCCCCGTAATAATAGCATCACCCTGAAGAATAACCGTAACTTTCAGTTCGATGGAATTGTGCAGGCAGGGTTATTAACGTTCTATGGCAACAATTTTTTCTTCAACTACGATTCTTTTAAAATAAACCTTCAGAATGTCGATTCATTGCATATCGATTTCTTCACCGGGCAGAAAGATAACTTCGGCCTGCCTGTTGCAGAAGCCGTCAGAAACCGCCTGGAGTATATAACGGGCGAGGTGTTAATTGACAAAGCGGATAATAAATCCGGAAGGAAAAGCTACCCGGAGTATCCCATCTTTAAGAGCAAACAGAATTCCTACGTATATTATGGTCAGAACAATACACAGGGAAACGTTTATGCTACAAACGATTTCTATTTTCTGGTATATCCTTTCGAAATGGATAGCCTCGATAACTTCAACTACAAAGACCTGAATTTTAAAGGTGAATTTGCATCAGCCGGAATATTTCCCCAGTTTGAAAAACAACTTTCGCTTCAACCAGATAACTCTCTTGGATTCAGGCATATGACTCCTGAACAGGGCTTCCCTCTCTATAATGGGAAAGGTACCTTCCATAACGAAATCTGGCTGTCGAACAATGGACTGCGTGGTGATGGAACCGTCGAATACCTGACCTCTACTACCTGGTCGAAAGATTTTATTTTCTATCCTGATTCTATGAATACCAGGTCGGATAAATATCAGATTGCTATACAGACCACCGGTACGGAATATCCCCGGGCCAGTTCGGTACACAACTATATTCACTGGATGCCCTATGCCGATGTGATGTATGCATACAAGACTGATACGGATTTTAATATGTTTAACGATTCCACCTTCCTGAACGGAAATCTTAAGCTGGAACCATCGGGCCTGTCGGGGAACGGAAGAATGGATCTGAAGAACTCCGATCTCAGTTCCGGCCTTTTCACGTATAAAGCTCAGGATATCTATTCCGATACTGCCGATTTCTTCCTGCGATCGTTGTACAACGAGGGTTTTACAGTACTTACCAACAATGTGAATGCACATATCAACTACACTTCGAGAAAAGGCTGGTTTAAATCGAATGAGGACTATACCCTGGTCAGCTTTCCCGACAACGATTATATAAGCTATATCAACAGCTTTACATGGGATATGACCCGGAAAGAACTGGCGATGGGATCAGAGGCTGCCTCCACGGAAGTCGATTATACCTATGAAGATGTTGAGCCGGAAGGCCCCCGATATATTTCTGTAAAGCGCGGACAAGACTCACTCAATTTTATTTCACCCATTGCTTATTACGACTACAAAAAGAATCAGATCAATGCCAAGGGTGTGAAATTTATCGAGGTTGCCGATGCCCGGATTTACCCATTAAAAGGAGAGGTGACTGTAGAACGCGAAGCTAAAATGAAAACCCTAGAGCAGGCCAGGGTACGGACCAATATTCTGACCAAATACCATACTCTGCATACAGCGACGTTAAATATTACAGGGAAAAAATACTATGCTGGTTTTGCAAATTATGATTATGTGGATGAGAATGGCAAAATACAACAGATCCATTTCAACGAGGTTAAAGTCGATTCGAGTATTCAGACAATAGCGAGCGGCGAGATCTATGAGAAGGCTGATTTCAGGCTGAGTCCTGTATACCAGTTTCAGGGGAAAGCATTTCTTCATTCGCGCGACTCACTGCTGACATTTAAAGGAGGAGTGAAAATTGAACATAACTGTGAACGGCCTGCTCCTCTCTGGCTGTATTTCAATACGGAAATAGATCCGGATAATATCTACATTCCTTTACCCGAACAACCTGTGGATATTGACAGAGATAAGATCTATGCTGGACTCTATATGTATTACGATTCGGTACACATCTATCCATCGTTCATGAATATGCATAAAAGCTATAACGATAAGGCCCTGATATCCTCGCATGGTTTTCTTTATTATGATAAGGCCACCCAGCTTTTCAAAATTGGTTCAAAAGAAAAAATCAACGATTTTACACTGCCTGAGGATTATCTGAGTTTGCACAGAGAAGATTGCAGACTATACGGCGAAGGTAAAATCAACCTTGGCCATGAGCTCGGCCAATTGAAACTATCGGCCTATGGAAATGCAAAACACAATTTGCCGACCAATGAAACCACATTCGATCTGGTACTGATGGTTGATTTCTTTATGTCAGAGCCCATGATAAACCTGATGGCGAAGGAGATCGACAGTATTCCGGGGCTCGAGCCGGTCGACCTTAACCGGCCTACCTGGACAAAAGCCTTGCATCATATCCTCGGGAAGGAAAAAACACAGAAGATATTTGAAGAGATGACATTATACGGCGAACTTAAACAGCTGCCTCCCGAGATAAAACATACTATTGTGTTCAATGAATTGACATTCAAATGGAATAATGAAACAAATTCCTATATCTCGCAGGGCAAAATTGGTATTGCCAGTATTAATGATATTCAGATCAACAAGAAAGTCGATGGGCTGATTGAACTTCAGATCAAACGTAGCGGCGATATCATGGATTTCTTTTTCCAGCTGGATCAGAGAACCTACTATTACTTTGGCTATACAAGGGGCGTTATGCAAACGCTGTCAAGCAACAAAGTGTATGTCGAAACTATCATGAATATGAAGACCCGCGACCGGAAGATGAAAGTGCCGCGTAACGAGACATCGTATATATACATGATATCGACCGACAGAAAGAAAAACAATTTCTACCGGAGATATCGCGACATACTTGAGGGGGTTACACCAACAGAATCGGAAGAATAGACCAATATCTTATAAACGGGTTAAAACCCTGCGATTACATTGCAGTTGCTTAATTGTAAATAAATTCCTGTTTTCAAACCCGTCTGACCCGGCGGGCAGGTTTTCAAATTTCCCCTGCCTTCATCCCGAATGCTCGTGATTATGGCAGGCAGGCAATTTCCAAATCTTCCATCGTTCCAATCAACCAATCATCCAATCATCCAATCATCCAATCATCCAATCATCCAATCATCCAATCATCCAACCATCCAATCTTCCATGATGAATATTGACAGTTAGAATACGAGTTGATAGTTTTTCATTGCTCTGTTGCAGCTATTTAATTTCTAACAAATTCCGATTTTCCTATTTTAAAATTTTCAGGTCTTCCTCAAATCATTTTCCGCGTTTATGAATTAGGAGGCATAGCTGATCCTTTGGTTCTCTGCGCATGACTTAGCGAACTTCGCGTGAAATAACATTTCCCTGCAAAGTATAAAGGCAATTACTGAATGCAACGAGCCAGAAGCCAACTGCTAATCGCTAAATTAATTGCTTGCTGGTGCTTGCTAAACGAATTTCATTTGTAATCGAAATCAATGGTTTTCAATCCTTAGTTATTTAGTGCCTTCTTTCTAATTCTATTACTTCCAGATCGCGTATTGCGGAGCCATCGATGATGAAGCGCACGAGGGTTTTAACCTTATGTATCCCGCTGTTTCCTGCCGCGCCGGGATTAATATGAAGCAGGTTATACTTCGGATCGTGCATTATCTTAAGGATGTTGGAATGTCCTGAGATGAATAGCTTCGGGGGATTGGTGTAAATTACAGATGCAATAGAACGGTCGTAATGGCCAGGGTATCCTCCGATATGCTTTATAAGCACTTCAACAGCATCGCACCGGAACCGCTGGATCTCTGGAACTGCAGCCCTGACTTTTGAATCATCGATATTGCCATAGACCGCGATGACCGGTTTCCATTCTTCAAGAGCCCGGAGTGTCTCAATCGACCCTATATCGCCAGCATGCCATATCTCATCGCACAGCTCAACATGATGAAGAAGACGCTCATGAAGATGGCCGTGGGTATCGGAAAGAAGTGCTATGCGTTTCAATGCTCTGAATAATTATCTTTGAACCTGATTGAACAAAGATCATACTTTTATGCAATTATTCTATGCTCCCGGTATTTCTTCGGACAATATATACCTGTTGCCGGATGATGAAGCTGCTCATTGCATAGGAGCGCTTCGTTATAAAGAAGGACAAGCGATTACACTCACCGACGGGAAGGGTTTCTTCTATGATGCGGTTATTTCCCGGATTTCCAGAAAACAGGTAACAGTGTCGGTGATTAAGCCATACCGGGTAGCGAATGAAAGAGAATATAAACTGCATATTGCCATTGCACCCACCAAAAACATAGAACGTTTTGAGTGGTTTCTTGAGAAAGCTACTGAAATAGGTATTGATGAAATCACCCCAATACTTACCGAGAATTCCGAACGCAGGATTGTCAGGGCTGAGAGGCTTGAAAAAATATTAATAGCCGCAGTCAAACAATCTATTAAGGCATATCTCCCCAGGTTGCACCCCCTTATAACATTCAGGGAGTTCATGCGGGAAAAGACTGGTATGGGACAACATTTTATTGCATACTGCAATTCAGACGAAAGGTTATTGCTGCAACACACATATCGGTCAGGAAGTAATGCTGTCATCCTCATTGGCCCCGAGGGTGATTTTTCACCCGAAGAGGTTGAAGCAGCCAGGAATAACGGCTATATTCCTGTTAGCCTCGGAAACAGCCGGCTAAGAACAGAAACAGCAGGGGTGGTAGCTTGTCATACAATATTTTTAGAGAACCAGCGAAATAGTAAAACATAAATTGAAGGATATGGAATATTCAACCATTGCTAGGGAAACGTTTCTGAGTGGATTTAACTGCGCACAGTCGGTGATTGCTGCTTTTGCTCTCCAGTTTGGAATCAGCAGGGAACAAGCGCTCAGGATGGCCGCCGGGTTAGGAGCGGGTATTAATTATCAGGGTAAAATGTGTGGCGCAGTGCTGGGAGCCCATATTATCCTTGGATTGAAGTTCGGTATTGATTCGCCAGCCGATCAGGCAGCAAAAGAGAACCTGAAAAAATTGCTAGAATCATTCTCAGAAAGATTCAAACAAGAATTTGGTTCTGTGGAGTGTAAGGAACTTTTACTGGCTGATATCAGTAAACCGGAAGAACTAGCTCGATTACGCAGCGAAAATATCTTTCATACCTTCTGTATAAAACTTGTTGAGAAAGCCGCAGCTATTACCAGCGAATTAATAGCGGGAAAGTGCTGAAAAAATGTGCAAATTCATTAAATTACATGTAACTTATAGTAATTTATAATCTCTCATCAGGCTGCAATAATTTTGGGGATGGTTTGTAAAGGTGTTTACTTCTGGTATCCAATTCTCTTCTTAATTTGTATTTCTGCCCCGGCGCAATTCAGGGACCAGAAGTTCTATCATCTTACCAGAAATAATGGTTTGTCGCAGAGTACAGTTCATTGTATAGTTAAAGACACCTCCGGGTATATGTGGTTTGGGACCAACGATGGACTGAACCGATATGACGGATATGCATTTACACATTACCAGTACAATACAGCCAGTAAGAAAAGTATCGGCCTTGGCAGGGTCCGTGCCCTTTTTGTTGATAAAAAAGGCCGGTTGTGGGCGGGAACCGATCAGGGTGGGCTTTATCTCTTCAGGGAACAGTATAATAATTTTATACGTTACCCTCGGTATCTTGACAAAGATTCGAAAGGAAAATACAACGATATTCTCGATATCCATGAAGCAAGTGATGGAAGGTTATGGATAGCTACCTTTGGCGATGGACTCATCCTGTTGAATCCGGAAAATGATTCTGTTACAGTGTTTTCTTCTCCTGGTACAGAAAACGTCAGTACAGTTGAACTATATAACGATAAATTATTCATCGGTACGGAAACCGGTGTTTATTTTCTTCCTCTTAACAAACATGGATATATTGAATCTGCCCAACTTCAACCGGTCCCGGAATTAGCTGGATTACAAGTATTCCGGCTCTATGCTTCCAGGAATGGCATCCTCTGGGTCGGGACCTATGGGAATGGGGCATATGCTTACGATGCAGCAACAGGAAAGACAACAGAATATTCTACCCGGCAGCAGGGTTTCCGGAAGCTGAACCACGATATCGTCAGGGATTTCATAGAATTTGGATCCTCTAATACACTCATCATTGGTACAGGCGGAGGAGGACTGAATATAGTGGACTTTGCACATAATAAAACAGAATATAGCAGGAGTCGTCTAAATGATCAGTTCAGCCTGAATTCCGATATCATTTATACGATCTACCAGGATAATATAGAAAACATCTGGATCGGGACTTATAATGGAGGAGTAAACATTCTTTTCAAATCGAAAGATAAGTTCAGGCATATAAAAAGCTTTGGAGGAGCAAACGAGTTAAGCAATAATTCGGTGCTTTCAATTATAGAGGCTGGAAATGGAAAACTCTGGATAGGAACCGATGGGGGAGGATTGGAACTCTACGATCGGCAAACCAACAGCTTCAGGCATTTCAGAAATGAGCCGGGGAACAGTAATTCCCTATGTGGAAATGTTGTGAAATCGTTATACCTTGACAAACATGACAAGCTGTGGATAGGAACATTCAATGCAGGCCTGTCGGTTTATGATGTTAAGAATAAGAAATTTACGAACTATCGCCATAACTCATCGAATCCTAATAGTCTCTCACAGGATCACATCTGGGGGATAACTGAAGATAAGGAGGGTAACATCTGGCTGGCAACGTTGGGCGGAGGATTAGATTTATACGATCGTGCACAGGATGGTTTTATTCATTACAGAAATAACCCGGCATTGGCTGCCAGTCTTAGCGATAATACTCTCTCATGTATATTATGCGACAGCCAGGGAGTGCTCTGGATCGGAACGGAATCAGGAGGAGTAAATGTGTTAGTCGATAAAGACAAGGGTATTTTTAAAAGATATAACAGGACCCTTAATAAAGATCTTATAAGCAGCGATCAGATCTCCGTAATTTTTGAAGACTCAAAGAACAATATATGGGTTGGTACCGTAGGGGGAGGATTGAACCTATACCGTCGGGAAGAGGATAGGTTCATATGTTACACGAAGGATGACGGTCTTGCTGATAACCTGATCTGCGGAATACTTGAAGATGACCATGGAAACTTATGGATCAGTACCAACAATGGAATTTCTGAATTTATCAATGGTACCAAAATACCACGGGAAGTATGCTTCAGGAACTTTTCGGTTGGCGATGGCTTACAAAGTAATGAGTTTACTCCGCAATCATTTTGCAGGACTTCGGATGGAATCCTGTACTTTGGGGGCATAAACGGAATGAATTACTTTGATCCTTCAAACATAATATCGAATAATCACATTCCTCCTGTCGTGATTACTGACCTTAAAATCCTGAATAGATCGGTCCTGCCAGGCGATCCCGATTCGCCACTTCAACATACGATTTCAAAAACTTATGAGGTAAAAGTTTCATATAAAGAATCAATCATCACCTTCGAATTTGCTGCCCTCGATTTCACACTTCCCTCGAAAAATCAATACAAATATATGCTGGAAGGATTTGATACCAAATGGAACGAAGTCGGCAACCAACGGTCGGCAACCTATACCAACCTCAATCCAGGCAAATACCTATTCAGGGTAATAGCTTCGAATAACGATGGTATATGGAATACGGCCGGAACATCATTGCGACTGATCATTACACCGCCTTTTTGGAAAACCTGGTGGTTTAGGGCTTCGCTTATCATCCTGGTAATTATTTTAGTCATTTCGGGCTACAGAATAAAAATTCAATCGCTCGAGAATCACAGAAAGAACCTGAAAAAGCAGGTAGATGAAAGAACTCGCGAGCTTCTTGATTTGAATCACTTGCTGGAAAAACAAAATATGGAGATACAAGCGCATCGTGAGGAATTGCTTTCTCAAAAGGAACATCTCATCATTATCAACAAAGAACTCGAACATCAGCAGGAAAAGATCCAGGAACAAAATATTGAACTTGAAAAGCACAGGCATAACCTGGAGGAAATAGTAGAACAGCGTACAGCTGAACTTGAAAAAGCAAAACAAAAGGCAGAGGAATCCGACAGGCTGAAAAGCTCATTCCTATCGAATATGTCGCACGAAATACGTACTCCCCTGAATGCCATCGTAGGTTTTTCTTCACTTCTTGCAGAGGAAGATACCACTGCAGAAGAAAGGGAAGAATATATCAGACATATCAATACGAATTCGGATACCCTGCTGGTGCTGATAGATGATATTCTTGATCTGTCGAAAATCGAATCCAACCAGTTAAAAGTCAGTATTTCTGAAATTGATATTAATGAATTTATCGATGGACTTTATACTACATTTCTATACCGTAAGAAGCCTGAAATAACATTTAAACTAAAAAATACGCTGAGAGAAAGAAACATTATTTTTTCATCCGACAAGGTGCGTTTGAACCAGGTATTAACGAACCTGCTTGACAATGCCTTTAAGTTCACGGATAACGGAGTCATAGAACTTGGGATCACGGCTGATAACAAACAGTTGACTTTTTTCGTCGAGGATACCGGGATAGGCATACCGGCACAGGCACAAAATAAAATTTTTGAGAGATTTTATAAATCGGATGCAAACACTGAAAGACTATACAGGGGGTCAGGCCTAGGCCTTACCATTACAAAAAAACTGGTAAAAATTCTGGGAGGTACTATTCACGTTACTTCAGAAGAGGGCAAGGGAAGCCGTTTTGATGTTGTTTTCCCGCTGAAGGATTAAAAGACTTGGCAAAGGTGTTAAGGCCTCCCTGATCTGTGACAATCTGTGATTACGTCGGCGTTATGCTGCAATAAAATGTCTGGCGGCCTCACGGCATGCGGTGATACTACATGGATTTGTGATTCTTTCTGGTTGCATGTATTATATCAATGTACTAAAAATTCAACAGTATAGCAACCATTTATGCAGCTATTGCATCTGACTTATAGCAAACAACTTTCACCAATTTCCACGTTATGAAAAGTATACGTATAGGACTTCTCTTTCTGTTGTTAAGTATGAAAGTAGCAGCCGGGGATTTTTGCATTGCACCTCAGTTTGCATATGGCAAGTCGGCAGCAATACAATTTCAGGATAATCCTTATGAACTGGAAATTCTGCATCTTTTCAGGAATTCCGACGATATTATGTTCCTTCGGACCGGCGCACTGGTTTCTTATGAGTTGAAATGGCTTTCGTACAATACAGGTTTATTATACAGCCATGTAATCGCAGATGAGCAGTATGGCGGGTGGATCAACGATCTGAATATGGTTCAATGGCCCCTCGGATGTAATCTCCATTTCGGACAAAGACTTTATGGATATTTGAACCTTGGTGCTTACCTTAATTATCTATATTCGAAGCGGGAGTGGGCGGAAGTGCAATTTCCCAGCTTCCAGCCAGGTATTGCCGGGGGTATTGGAATAGGGTACTGCTTCGGCCCATCATTTTCAATTGACCTTTCTTACCAGGCGGAGTATGGGCTGCGCCCGCTTTATTCGCTCTGGTTAGGTACTGGCGGAATCTCTCGTGGTGGTTACTGGTCCGACCAGTATGTTCCCTTCAGAACGCTGACACTCAGCCTTAAGTATACCCCCAATCGAAAAAAACAATGAATATAAAAGGAGACATTGACTTTATTATAGCAAAAGAAAGTTACCCTGCCAAAATTCCATTTCCCTTTTAGAAAACAAAACATGGGTTTGGTGAGACATTTTATGTTAGTCGAAGACTAACCTTTAAAAACGACGTAGATGCAATCTACGCCGAGCCCGGGGGTTGCATCTTTTGCAACATTTTTTTTCGGCTAAAATAACTCTGCTATCGATTTTGCCTGCTCTGCTACTCGTTCAACCTTTTCTGCTATTGAACTTACCTAGTCCGCTACTCGTTCAACCTTGTCTGCTATTGAACTTACCTAGTCCGCTACTCGTT
>CAZWIU010000061.1:0-604 GCA_964634105.1 uncultured Bacteroidales bacterium
AAATATAAAAACGTTGAATTTAACCGGACAATAATGATATCCAGTATGCAATATTTAATATCCAATATCCAATATCCAATATCCAATATCCAATATCCAATATTTAATATCCAATCACTACTGTCTGATTAAATATTTCAAAACCGATGAATTTAAAGAGAATAAGGATAAATCGCCACCCACGGGGCTCAAACTTTCGCATGTGACTTTTTCTACAGATAATTAGCCTCTGACCAGGCTAAAGGAAAGTACCTTAGGTACGAAATATTTGTAGAAGAGGCAATTATAATCAGAATAAAAGTGCCGTAGGTACGAAATATTAAAAACATTGAATTTTACCGGATAATAGTGAAAAATTATTTAGAAATAATGCATAATATATAAAAGGGGCTGTCTTAAAAGATCGTTTTAAGTCATTCCGAATTCCTGCCTATCAGCAGACAAGCGCTTCGAAATCTACAATAAACTAGTAACCAGTAAGTTGAGATTCTGAAATATCCCAATCAAGAATTTTTGTTGTTTTGTTCACAAAACCCTAGAAATTCTATTTCGGGACAGTGACCCTCTAAATCAATTTAGCAAGAATAGCAGGCAATAATTCAGG
>CAZWIU010000061.1:704-25453 GCA_964634105.1 uncultured Bacteroidales bacterium
AATAAAAAAGGGTTACTTATGTTGTAACCCTCTCCTGTGGGAACTACTGGAGTCGTCCCGAGGCCTCGGGACAGTGACCCTCTAAATCAATTTAGCAAGAATAGCAGGCAATAATTCAGGTTGATTTTTTAAACGTTCAATGAAACTCCTGCTTTTCTGACGTTTAATAAACTTTTCGAGTTTACGGGCAACTCTAATATCCTGGCAGGGAATAACTAAAAATAACGACCAGTCATTAGCAGGTTTTGTATAAGCTCCTTTGAAATAACCATTATTATGTTGTTCCAGCCTGATTTCAACATTCTCCGTCTCGCCAATATAGTACTTATTGAGCGTCTGGCTATATATTACATAGCAATAATGCATAATAAAAAAGGGTTACTTATGTTGTAACCCTCTCCTGTGGGAACTACTGGAGTCGAACCAGTGACCCTCTGCTTGTAAGGCAGATGCTCTGAACCAACTGAGCTAAGCTCCCATATTTTTTATAGAACCTACTTTTTAAGACTCCTCTGCTTGTAAGGCAGATGCTCTTTTATCAGCCGTAGCTTTAGCGAAGGCTGAGAACCAACTGAGCTAAGCTCCCATCGTCCACCGTAACTTTAGTGAAGGTGGACAACATCCATTCTTTTCTAAGGCTCCGGCTTAAGTTAAAAACTACCTTCGCTTCTGCTATGGTACTTGTTAAAAACCACCTTCGCTAAAGCTACGGTGGTTAAAAGCGGTGCAAATATAAGAGTCTTTTTTTAATTAAAAAAAATTCTTTTCTTTTTTCCATTTCAGGAAGTCTGATACAATAAAAGTACTTCCGCCCACATATATAAAATCATATGGTGTAGCCAGTTTGTAAGCAGCTTCAAAGGCGTCGCTTACGTTACTATAAGATAAAAATGAACGGTTCCGACTGCTGAAATGTTCCGATAACTTTTCTACTTTCATGGCCCTCGGAATATCAGCCATACATAATAAGTAAAGAGCATCGGGTGGGAGCATATCAACGATGGGTTCAATATCTTTATCTTCAACGAATCCTAACACCATAAAAAGTGATTTATAGGCCGTATTATTCAGCTGTCTTACGATTTCGGAAAATCCATGGGCATTATGCGCTACATCGCATACTACAGTAGGATTCCTTCTGATTATCTGCCATCGGCCCTGCAGGCCTGTAGTTTTAGTAACAATCTTTAATCCTTGCAGTATATTGCTTTTTTCAATATCAATTATGTTGTTTTGTGTTAAAACCGAAAGTGCTGTCAGGACTATTGGAATATTCTTCTTTTGATATGCCCCGGACAAATCGTGGTTTATAAAGTCAATATTCCAGGTTGGACATTGTGCAAAATGGCTATTAACAGAACCATCGGGTTTTTCAAGCTGGTAGTCGATCCGGCAGAGTTCATCCGCGAAATAAATAGGACAAGCGTTCCGGAGGGCAGTTTCCTCGAATATAGGTCGCGTTTGCGGATGATTTTCACCAATAATTACAGGAATCGTTTGTTTTATTATGCCTGCTTTTTCGGCAGCGATAGCCTCAATTGTCGTTCCAAGGATTTGTGTATGGTCAAGTCCTATATTTGTAATAATTGATATGGTTGGTGTAATGATGTTGGTTGTATCCAGGCGGCCTCCCAACCCGGTTTCAATTACTGCAATCTCTACCTGTTGCTGTACAAAATATGTAAAAGCCAGGAATACCGACATCTCAAAGAACGAAGGCTGAATATCACTGAATAACTTTTGATGTTGTTCTGTGAATTCAGTAATATATTTTTTAGAGATCATGTTGCCGTTTACCCTGATCCTTTCCCTGAAATCGATCATGTGTGGCGAGGTGAAGAGGCCTGTTCGATATCCGGCCGACTGTAGAACCGATGCCAGCATATGGCTGACTGAACCTTTTCCATTGGTTCCTGCAATATGAATGGTTTTGAAATGCTGATGGGGGTGTCCGAAATATTCATCAAGCCTGTATGCATTGTTTAAATCAGCTTTATAAGCATCCACCCCGATGCGCTGAAACATCGGCAAGGCATTCATTATGTAATCTATTGCCTCACGATACGTCATCTTGTCAGATTTACCTACCATGTTTCGATATGTATCCTGTCGTTTCTGAAACGATCGGGAGTACTTTTTGTCTCTGCAGGATAACCCAGTGAAACAACAGCAAAAGGAATGATGTTGTCAGGCAGGTCAAATATTTTTTTTAATGCTTCCATCCTGTTTTCTCTCGGACAAATACCAACCCAGCAGGCTCCTAATCCTAAGGAATGTGCAGCCAAAAGCATATTTTGGGTGGCTGCTGAACAGTCGATCACTCCATACCCTTCGTCGTGCTGGAGTTTATTGTCATAGCATATCAGAATTGCCTTAACAGCCTCCGAAAGCATAAAAGAACTTTTATGGATCGTCATAATTGCTTCGCGCTTTTCTGCCGATTCAAAAACAATAAAGTGCCAGGGTTGTTTATTAACGGCTGAAGGTGCATACATTCCGGCTTTAAGAATTTTATTAACCGTTTCATCATCGATTTTCTTATTCGTATATTTTCTTATACTGCGTCTGGTCAGGATTGCATCAAGTACTTCCATGATCTCTTGCTTTTTTGATGAAGTTATGCGCAACAAATTTATAAGAATTAATTTCTAATTTTATCTGTCGTGATAAAACCACAGGAGAAGAATGGCTAAGAAGAAATGCAAGATCTTTGTATTAGATACAAATGTTCTTTTACATGATTATAAATGTATCTATAACTTCCAGGAAAATAACATTGTAATTCCTATTCCGGTGCTTGAAGAACTGGATAAGTTTAAGAAAGGTAACGACCTGATTAATTTCCATGCCCGGGAATTTACACGTGAACTCGACAGACTCTCAGGCGATAATTTGTTCAACGGCGGAGTGCCGCTTGGGAAAGGTCTGGGCAAGCTATCTATTGAAACAGGTAAATCATTCTCAAAACAGATGCAGGAATCTTTTCCTGAACCCACCCCCGATCATCGCATACTGGCAATTGCTGAACATGTAAGCCTGAACAATAAAGATAAGCAGGTTGTACTTGTTACCAAAGATATTAACCTGCGGATGAAAGCGAAATCGATAGGCGTAATGGCAGGCGATTATGAGAGTGATAAGGTTAAGAATATCGATGAGATTTACAAGGAAATCTATACACTGGATAATATAGATGATAATCTTATTTCAAAAATTTACGAGGAAGAGGCAGGAATATCTTCCGCCGAAATAAAGATATCCCCTCCACCTTCTCCAAATCAATATTTTATTCTGAAAGGAGGACGTTCTAGCGCGTTGGTTCATTATCACCATGGCAACAAGGTGTTTAACCGTGTACTAAAGCAGAAAGTTTATGGCATCGAACCCAGAAATGCCGAACAAACTTTTGCTCTTGATGCCTTACTAAGGGAAGAAATTCAGTTGATTTCCATTACCGGCAAAGCGGGAACAGGCAAAACACTTCTGGCTCTTGCCGCAGCTATTCATCAACGGCAGCAATATACGCAAATATTTCTTGCCCGTCCGATCGTCCCTCTTTCGAATCGCGATATGGGTTTTTTACCGGGCGATGTGAAGGAGAAAATTGGTCCTTACATGCAGCCTTTGTTTGATAACCTCGATGTGATCAAGAATAAATTTAGTGCTACCAGCAAAGAATATCAGAAAATTGAAGAAATGGTGACTACGGAAAAACTGATCATTACACCGCTCGCATATATTAGGGGCAGAAGTCTGTCGCGGGTCTTTTTTATTGTCGATGAAGCTCAAAACCTGACCCCTCATGAGATTAAAACCATCATAACCCGGGCAGGAGAAGGAACCAAAATGGTATTTACCGGCGATATTGAACAGATCGATACACCCTACCTCGACATGAAATCGAATGGGTTATCGTATCTTACAGACAAAATGTTAGGACAGGAGATCTTCGCACACATTAACCTCGTCAGAGGCGAACGCAGCTATCTTGCTGAACTGGCTAGCAATTTACTTTAATTAAGCAATAGATAACAGTGAAAAGGGAATTATTCATTGTACGTCACGCAAAGTCAAGCTGGGAGTTGGATAATATTTCCGATGTCGATCGGCCGTTAAGTCTCAGGGGTATACGTAATGCATACGAGATGGCCCGCAGGCTGAAAATTGACCGTCATGTACCGGATAGTTTTATTACGAGTCCTGCAAATAGGGCAATGCATACAGCGGTCATATTTCTCAATGTTTTTGAGCTATCGTACAACAAGTTAACAATCGAAGAAAGATTGTATGGTTGCGGCGCAGAAGAAATTATCAATTTAATTAGGTCGCAGCCAACTGAGGTGAAAAAACTGATGATTGTTGGACATAATCCCGATTTTACCGAACTGGTGAATCATTTCTCGAAAAAATCTATTGCCGAGATACCAACCTGTGGAATTGTAATCCTTACCTTTAATGCCTCAGGCTGGAGCGAAATAAGTAAAGAGACGCTTACAAATGAGTCTATTGATTTTCCTAAAAAGGGATAGCCTACTTATAAGACAAAAGGGGAATAATTATACATGGCGAAACGACAGCAGAATATTATCAACAGGGAGTTAAGCTGGCTTGCATTTAACGACAGGGTTCTTCAGGAGGCACAGGATAAGAAGAATGTTCCGTTGATAGAACGGATACGCTTTTTAGGAATCTTTTCAAATAATCTTGACGAATTCTTTAAAGTTCGTGTTGCCACAATAAAAAGAATGATCGACATTCAGGAGGGCAAACATCGCGTCGATGGCGAAAAGCCTAAGAAATTAATGAATAAGATTCAGAAGAACGTAATCACCCTCCAGAATAAGTTCGAGACTACTTTTCATCAGATACTGGGAGAGCTGGAACAACATAACATTTTTATTATCAATGAAAAAGAACTAAATCCAACGCAGGAAACATTTGTCCGGACATATTTTAATGAAAAAGTGTTGCCGGTGATTACTCCGATTATGCTCCAGAATGTTAACGGTTTTCCTTATATGAAGGATAAATCGATCTACTTTGCCATTAAACTGTTAAACGACGATAAGCACAAAGAGCACGAATATGCATTAATGGAAATTCCTACCGACCTTCCCAGGTTTATTGAGCTGCCTTCGGAATCGGATAGAAAATTTGTCATTCTGCTGGAAGATATTATCCGCTATTCGCTTGATGAAATATTTGCCATATTTAAATTCAATTCTGCAGAAGCCTGGACTGTCAAACTTACACGCGATGCCGAACTGGATATGGACAACGATGTTGCTCAAAGTTTACTGGAGCAAATATCGAAAGGAGTTGCCGGTCGTAAAACCGGACAACCGGTTCGGTTTGTATTTGATAATAGTATAGCTAAAGATTTACTTGATTATATTATCAACCATCTTGCTCTCGATGAGGCAATGAACCTGATACCCGGAGGCAGGTACCATAATTTCAAGGATTTTATGAAATTTCCTAACATCGGCCCACCCGAACTGGAATACGAAAAGATAGCCCCGGTCTGGCACTGGAAAATATCCAAGCATAAAAGTATTCTTGGGGTAATCAGGCAACAGGATTTTATGCTTCACGTGCCCTACCAGGATTTTAATCTGTTTATCAATTTACTTCAGGAAGCAGCAATCGATCCTAAGGTCACTGAAATTTCCATAACCATATACAGGGTTGCCGGTAATTCAAAAGTTATTAATGCTTTGATGAATGCCTGCCGGAACGGAAAACAGGTAAATGTGGTAATTGAATTACAAGCCCGCTTCGATGAAGAATTAAATATTTACTACTCACGCAGACTCGAAGAAGTAGGAGCCAATATTTATTTTGGTATTCCCAGGTTAAAGGTACACGCTAAATTACTTTGCATTACCAGGATCGAAGATAAAAAACCATTTCTGTATAGTTGCGTAAGTACTGGCAACTTCCATGAAGGCAATGCAAAAATTTATTCCGATCTGATGCTGTTTACCGCCGATAAAAGAATTACTAACGAAGTAAAAAAAGTGTTCGATTTCTTTGCCCATACATACCGGAATCAGTCATACAGGCATCTGATTGTTTCCCCGCTTTACATGCGGAAGAAATTTTACAGTCTGATCGAAAAGGAAATACATAACGCAAAATCAGGTAAGAAGGCGAAAATAATTCTGAAAATTAATACGCTTGTCGACAAGGATATTATTAAAAAACTCTACCAGGCGAACAATGCCGGGGTTGATATTACGATTATAATCAGAGGGGCATGCTCTCTGATTCCCGGAATTTCCGGTATGAGTGAGAATATTAAAGCAATCAGCATAGTCGATAAGTTCCTTGAACACTCTAGGATCATGATTTTTCATAATAACGGCAATGAACTATTCTACATTTCTTCAGCCGACTTGATGGAACGAAATCTCGACAGACGTATTGAGATAGCCTGCCCGGTATTTAGTAAAGAGATCCAGAAAGAAATCAAGGATATGATCAATATTCAGCTCAAGGATAATGTTAAAGCCCGGATAATTAATGAAGAACAGGATAATCGTTATGTTCAGCCTGGCGGTAATGAAAAGGTACGTTCTCAGTTTGCATTGCAGGAATATTACAGGCGAAAACTGATAGAATAATATATCCTGGTAAATGCCTGATTCATATTCTTAATCAGTTTTTTTATGATGATTATAGGACTATCTTTGCGACTTATACCTATAGTACAAAATGGATCTGGAAAGGATTTGTTATGATACAGCTGAAGTCGTCAGACGCACGGGAGCTTTTATCGCGGCTGAACGGGAGCATTTCTCTGTCGAGAGTATTGAATCGAAAGGACAGCATAATTTCGTAACATATGTCGATAAGAACTCAGAAGAAAAGTTGGTTGAAGGACTGAGGAAAATACTGCCCGGTGCAGGATTTATTGTTGAGGAAGGGACAATTTCGCAGAAAGGAAAAATATTCAACTGGATTATTGACCCCTTAGATGGCACCACCAATTTTATCCATGGAGCACCCCCTTACTCAATCAGTGTTGCATTAATGGAAGGAAATCAGGTTATTATAGGCATCGTGTACGAAATTACCTCCGCTGAAATTTTCTATTCATATCAGGGAGCACCTGCCTTTATGAACGGAAAAACAATCCGGGTTTCAGCTGTTAAAAAAGTTGAGGATTCACTTATTGCTACCGGTTTCCCTTATACTAAATTCGAACGTATAGAGTCCTTTATGAATTCGCTCGAATATTTTTTTATGCATTCTCATGGAGTAAGGCGTTTGGGTTCAGCTGCTGCTGATCTTGCTTATGTGGCAACTGGAAGGTTTGATGCATTTTATGAATATAACCTGAATCCTTGGGATGTTGCTGCAGGCGCTTTCATTGTTCAACAGGCCGGAGGTAAAGTAAGCGACTTTAAAGGTGGAGATAACTACATATTCGGTTATGAGATAGTTGCTTCGAACCCGGAAGTGTTTCCGGAATTTCGTCAGGTTATCGGCGATATCATGAATCAGAAGAAATGAAACCTATCCTGTCTGTCGCGGATAAAATCAAACTCATACCTCTTTGGATCATTACACTGCTTCCAATTTCAGTATTGTATATTCTTTCCGATATACTATATGTACTGATTTATCATGTTGTCAGGTATCGCAGAAAGGTGGTATATTTAAATCTGACCAGAGCATTTCCTGAGAAAAAACCGGATGAGATAAAAAGAATTGCCATAGGGTTTTACAGGTACCTTTGCGACTATTTTATCGAAAGTATTTACTTGCTCAATATGAGTAGCTCCGAATGTAATCGCCGTTACCGGTATATAAACCTTGATCTGTTAGATGACCTCGCCTCAAAAAAAAGAAATATTATCCTGGCTGTATGTCACTATGGTAATTGGGAATGGGCTAATAACCTCAACAATATTTCGCCTTATAAGATACTCGGGATCTATAAACCTCTTTCTAATAAGCTTTTCAATAGGTTGTTTATACACATTCGCGGAAAATACGGATCAGTTCCAGTTCCCATGAAACATACGCTCCGTGAAGCGGTTGAATCAATCCGTAAGAAGGAATTATTTGCTTTGTATTCAGTAGCAGACCAACGTCCCGGTGGCGAGGATATTCATTTCTGGACTTCCTTTTTCAACCAGGACACTCCTGTAATCACAGGTATGGAACGACTGGCCCGTAAATTTAACTTAGCCGTAGTATTCATGATGGTCAGAAGGGTTAAGCGGGGTTATTACCAGGTCACATTTGAACTGTTGGTAGAATTTCCTGACCAACATGCCGAATTTCAAATAGCTGAAAAATATATAAGAAAGGTTGAAGAATTAGTGAAAGAAAGGCCGGAATTCTATCTTTGGTCTCACAAACGATGGAAATTCAGGCGTGAAGATTATCAGTCGGGAAATATCAGATGAACACTAAAATTGCTATAGTAATATTGAATTGGAATGGGAGAAAGTATCTTACTAAATTCCTGCCTTCTGTAATCGAACACTCATCAGGGCAGGGAGTGAAGATCGTCATTGCCGATAATAATTCTTCCGACGATTCTGTCAGTTTTATAAAAAGCAGGTATCCGGAAATCGAGGTTATAACTTTCTCTACCAATCATGGCTACGCCCGCGGTTACGCGCTGGCCCTGCCCAAGATCAGAGCAGAATATTATGTGTTGCTTAATTCCGACGTTGAAGTTACCCAGCATTGGCTTGATCCGCTTGTTAAATTGATGGACGAAAATCCGGAAATTGCAGCTGTAATGCCTAAGATTAGGTCCTATTTTCAGCGCGATTATTTTGAATATGCAGGGGCAGGAGGTGGGTATATCGACAGGTTTGGTTATCCTTTTTGTCAGGGAAGAATTTTAACCCGGATTGAAAAAGATGAAGGACAATATGATCGGGTTAAAGAAATATTCTGGGCTTCGGGGGCGTGTATGTTTCTGCGGGCCGAAGCTTATATTAAAACCGGTGGGCTTGACGGCGATTTTTTTGCCCACATGGAAGAGATTGATTTATGCTGGCGTCTTAAACGACTTGGATATCAGATATACTACTGTCCCGAATCGGTTATTTATCATGTCGGCGGAGGTACTCTTCCCAACGATAATCCACGCAAGTTGTACTATAACTACCGCAACAGTCTTTATCTGCTTTTCAAGAACATCGGCAGGAAAGGATTCCTTACTATACTTATACCCCGGATGATGCTGGATGGGGCATCGGCTACTGCCTATCTTCTGCAGGGGAAAATTACATTTTTCTTTTCGGTATTAAGGGCACACATACGCTTCTATCTTAGTCTCAGGATGCTGATACATAAACGCAAAATATATAATCGTATCATTGCCAAGGCCAAGGTCAGTCAGATTTATCAGGGAAGTATCGTATATGACTTCTTTATCCGCAGGAAGAGAATATTTTCTGAACTGAAATTTTAGTTCTGTTTAAGTTTCTTACCTCCGCCAATATCTGCAGAGATTGTAAATGCCTGGCTGGTATCCAGAATATTGTCAATCAGATGCAACGAGAATTCAACTTTTCCATAAATAGCTCTTTTTCTGAATATTCGCCAATAAAAATCGAAACGATTATACAGCGGAGCTTTATACAAGCCATCACCATTCATCTGGACCTGTCCGTCCCCGAAATACGAAGTTATCTTAACTCCAAAACCTTTAATTTCAGCCATGAGCTGAGTCATACTTCCATATTTGTATTCCAGATCATATACATTGCGAAGCCGGTCATAAGAAAAACATAAACCAGAGCTTATTATTAATGTATCAAGAGAGGTCAATCCGGATAAATTTATTCCTACGCCGGAGTATAAACCACCATTGTCCCTGATATGGTCGTCAGGGATAGGTATTGCCGGTCCCGCATAATGTGTCATGATAAAATCGTGCCGGTAGAAAAACATTCCTTTGCGGAGCATCCCTGTTCCTCCTATTTTAAAGGTCTCGCGAGTATAATCGGTCTGTCGGGAGGTCCAGTCAAGCCATAGTTGTTGAAACCCCCACGGTCTGCTAAGCTCCAGGTATATTCCTTCAACATTCGGACGATAGTACAGCAAGGTATCTGAGAGTAAAAAATTGGGTAAATCAATCAGACCTTTCCGGGGGTGTGATCCCAGGATAAGATTTACCAGGTCGTTTTTAAAATGGTAGAATACAACAGGACGGAATGCATTGCCTCTCACACTGTCACCGAATTCATAGAGTGCATCAATCCCCGCGCAAAACTCGTGTGTTTCGTTAAGCGAAAATCCCGTATAGGCTGAAAAATGTGCGCCAAACATAGTTTGAGGCATAACATACTCATTAAAATACTCCCTGTTATCAAAAAATCCGTTATATGCTGCAGCCCATAGCCATTCCTGCGAATAGCAGTCGGTTCTTGTCATGTAAAACAGAAAGAGGATGGATATCCGGAAAGAGTTCTTTTTCATTGCTTGAAAGTTTAATAAAAGCAGCATCAGCGTGGTTTTTGCCTAAATATATTATTTTTGATCAAGAAAATGAGTATTCTGAATCTATTTTCATATGCACCTTAAATTAACCAACCAGATCGATCGCCAGGATAAGCGACCACTTTACCTGGGTATATTCCTGCTGATTTGGCTGGCGGTTAATTTAATACAGGCGGCATTTACCGAACTTGCACACGATGAAGCTTATTACTGGATGTACTCCAGGAATCTGGCCTGGGGTTACTTCGATCATCCTCCCATGATAGCCTTACTTATAAAAATTGGAACAGCTGTTTTACCGGGCGAATTAGGAGTGCGCTTACTGACTTCTTTTATGGGGACCCTCACAATATTTATTATATACTGCCTGATCGACCTGCCAAAAAAATCGCTTCTGCTTTTTATCCTTATCGTTTGTCAGGTAATTCTTATGCATACTCATGTTGGTGGTTTTCTGGCAATTCCGGATATTCCTGTACTGTTTTTTTCTGCGCTGTTCTTATTGATATATAAATACTATCTCGAAAAAGATAGTTACCTGCTTGCAATACTATTAGCCCTAATTGCAGCTCTGATGCTGTATAGCAAATATCATGGTCTGTTACTCATATTCATAACATTTCTCGCGAATATCAAAATCGCCAGGCGATTTTCTTTCTGGATAATACCGGTTCTTTGTGCAATACTCATGATCCCTCATCTGATGTGGCAGATCAGGAGTGGATTTCCAACATTTGAATATCATCTTTTCAGCCGTTCATCGGCATATAGAATTGATCATACTATCAACTATCTATATAGTCAGCTGCTTATTGCCGGACCTCTGGTGTTTTTCATTATCCTTCCGGCAGCATTCGGATACAAGCCAGCTAATCAGTTCGATAGAGTGCTAAAGGTAAACCTTATTGCGATTTTTATCTTGTTCTTTTTTTCAAGTTTTAAGGGGCATGTCGAAGCTCATTGGACAGCTATCGCATATATACCAATGACTGTATTGGCCTACAAAGGAGCTATTAACAAAGCCTGGATGGATAAATGGCTCAGAAGACTTTTTATACCCAGCATAATCATCTTTTTGTTGATTCGCATAGTGCTTATTTTCGACCTTATTGAAAACAAGATCGGTGTATTACAGGAATTGCACGGATGGAAAAAATGGACGAGTCAAATTGATTCCCTGGCTCAGGGACGAAATGTCGTATTTGTTAATTCATTCCAACGGCCCTCGAAATTTACCTTTTACACAGGAGGCAAATTTGCTCACTCCCTGAATAATATTAATTATCGTAAAAATCAATTTGACCTATGGCCATTTGAAGATTCATTGCAGCACAAACCTGCAATATTGCTGCATAGTAGGCAACCAGATAACAGTATTCTGACGCCGGTGGGTGAGAAATACGGTTATCAGTACATCGACGATTTTATCTCATACTATAACCTGAAAATCACAGCGGAAATAAAAAATCTTAACACCTTTTCAGGCGATACCATTCGATTAAAAGCTCAAATGTATAATCCACGCGATATACCAATTGACTTTCAGCAGGGCGATCGGATAGTGGTTTCTTTCCATAACGGACATAAATTCATAAAAACGATCAGGGTATTTAATTTGAATAAAAAGCATGTTGATGTTCATGGCACAATGAATCTTCCACTCGATATTCCAATTTCTGTTCAGGCAGGGAATTATACTATGTATATTTCGATTGCTACTTTAAATCAGTATCCTGCCATGAACTGTCGTGCGATTCGTGTTAATGTAAAATAATTTTTTTTACAGGGTTACTTTGCTGCCTGATTATATATAAAACACTATAACCTTACCTCTTGAATGGTAGAATTGTCTTTTCATCGAAATGCAATTGTCAGGCAGAGTAATGAATTCGAGCGCATGTCAGAGAAGCTGGAGGGAATACGAATTTTATTTATCGATGATGATTATGTCAATTATCTCTTCTTCTCAGAAATGCTTTCGGATACAGGTGTAATATTTTACAGGGCCTTCACCTTAACAAAAACACTGGAAGTACTTCAGGAAGAATCTTGCATATCGCTGATTGTAGTATCATCAGCAATTTCCCGGAAAACCGGATATAATATTGTTCGCTCAATTAAAAAGAATTATCCTTCCATACCTGTAATTACAATACTCGATGAGAAAAATCCGTTTATCGAAAGTGCGAATCAGGAAGCCGGAAGTGATCTTTTTATAAGTCGGTATGTCGATAAACATAACTTGATTGAAGCTATTGAAGAATTAATGAAGTATACAACTTCTCACTAAACCCCGGATTATTATGGAACAACCTTCCTATTGCTGGACAGGACAAACATTTCTTATAGCTGATGATGACCCGTACAGTTACCTTCTGCTGGATAAAGTACTCAAAAAAACAGGAGCAAGTATCGTTTTTGCAAGTAATGGTGAAGAAGCCCTGAATAAGCTTTTAGAGAACAAGAATATCTCTGTTGCCATACTTGATATCATCATGCCTAAGATGAATGGATATGAGGTAGTTGAAAAAATCAAAAAAATCCGATCCGATATCATATTCATTGCTTACACAGCCGACATTATAAGGTTCAGACCAGATAGTTGTGAAAAATATGGCTTCTATTCCTGCATTACAAAACCAATATTACCTGCTAAGTTCTTACGTATTTTAGACGAGGCTCTTGCTGTCAGGAGTCAGATGCTATGAATATTTTTGCCTGATAATTTCAACAATTTTTTCCAGTTTGTTGGCACGTGAACCTTTTATCAGCAATGTCTTATATTCAAAACTTGTTTGTCTGACATAGTCTTCCAGATCCTGGAAGTTGTGAAAATAGATTGCTTTCGGTATGTGTATTTCAGCAAATTCCTTCCCTGTTAGCAGGATAGTGTCAAAGTGCAAGGTATGAATTAAGCTGGCGATTTTCTGATGTTCTTCTTTTTCGAACTCACCCAATTCTTTCATTCCTCCCAGCAATACAACTTTGTTATCACTTGCATATTCCGAAAAACTCTTTAAGGCATGTTCCATGCTGGTAGGATTAGCATTATAACAATCAACTATCAGCTGAATATTACCCAGGGTAATAATCTGCGATCGGAAACTATCCGGATTATAGTGTTCTATACCCTTTTTAATTTCTTCAAGCCCGATATTCATATCCAGTCCAATGCATACTGCTGCCAGTATATTAGTGAGGTTATAATTACCAAAAAGCTGAGTCTGAAAAAGTTCTTTATTATGATAAGAATCCTGTATTTCGATCCTTAAAGTAGGCTGGCTGGATATAATTCTCCCTGAACAAATACCGGATGGGGAATTATATCCAATTTTAAAGCTGTAGTTTCCAACCAGTTCACATAGAATATCGTCTGATGCATTATAATATATTTTACCACTGGTACTTTTAATGTATTCATATAGTTCGGCTTTGGCTTTTTTCACTCCTTCAAAAGATCCGAAGCCCTCAAGATGTGCTTTCCCGATGTTGGTAATTAAACCGCTTTGGGGCAAGGCTATATCACATAACAGTTTTATTTCTCCGGGGTGGTTGGCTCCCATTTCAACAATAGTTAGTTCCGTTTCCGGCAAGCTCGATAAAAGAGTTAAGGGTACGCCAATATGGTTGTTTAGGTTACCTTCGGTCGATTGTACCCTGTATTTTTGAGAAAGTACGCTCTTTAAAAGTTCTTTAGTGGTTGTTTTTCCGTTGGTACCGGTAAGTCCGATAATAGTAAGATTTTTTTTTATCCGGTGATATCGTGCCAGGTCCTGGAGAAAGTTCAAGGTATCCTTAACTTTTATGATTTGTTTGCCTTGTAAAGGTGATTTCTCACTAACAACTGCAATACGGGCACCTTTTTTCAAAGCACTTTCAGCAAATTCTTCACCATTGAAATGATCGCCTTTCAGCGCAATAAAAATATCACCTGGCTTGATTTTTCTAGAATCTGAACAAATATTGCCCGGAAGAAAGAATTGAGAGTATATATTTTCGATCGTCATATAAGCTTTTAAGAAGTTGTATAAAAATCATAATAATCCGAAGATGTTTGAATATTACAACAAAGCTCTCCGATACATAAATAAAAAAAGGCCAACTCCAAAAGAGAAGGCCTCCAAATATAGTATATTATTTTGTTGCGTTCTAATTACCTGCCGGGCTTCCAACTCGTATCATAGCGCAACGGAAACCGAGGTCGTCGCGCGATGAAGATTCTTCCAAGAACCTTCTGGCGCCTGGAGTCATCCAGTAAGCTCTGTCTCTCCACGAACCGCCTTTATATACCCTTGAATTATCGCTAACCAGTGAGCTTTCGTCACCAATTTCCTTCTTATACATACGTCCAGAACCACGCTCTTGTGTTCGGGCACCAGAGTTCCAGTCACCACCTTCAACAATGCTTGATTCATAGTCGCCATCCATATAGTTTCGGTAGTCGGCTTTTTTATAGTTCCAGCGGTTGATTGCTTCATCTACACTGATCTCAACATATTTTAACCGGCCCAGACTGTCTTTTTCAGCAACGTTGCCTTCTTCATCAGTGGCAAGTTTAGTAAATACGTTACCTCTGAATGGGTTAAATTCATCAATATCTTCGAATGAAAGTGGTCTGTAAACATCCTGCACCCATTCGTTTACATTACCGGCCATGCAATACAGGCCATAATCGTTAGGCCAGTATGAATTTACAGGTGACGGTATGCTGGCATTGTCATTAAGATCGCCTGCAATACCCATCATATCACCTCTTCCTCGAACGAAGTTCGCCCTTATTTCACCCCTGTTTTTCTTTTCATCCATACGGACATTATGACCGTCCCATGGATAAATACGACGTTCATAAACGCGTTCTTCAAAGGTATTGCCAATGAGTGCAAGGGCTGCAAATTCCCATTCGGCCTCGGTCGGGAGCCTGTATTTCGGTTGTAAAATACCGTCCTCCAGACGGACTCTCCGGCCTCCATCCTTATTTGGATCGAGATCGGGAAGGTTTTTATTTACCAAACCTTCGTATTGTGCTGCCAGATATGCTTCTGTGTTAAAGTTTTCTTCGTTGATCTGATTTGGATCCGGGTTTAAAATGCCCCTGTCAATTAAAATTCCTTCATTTACTCTGTCGGTTCTCCATGCGCAATAATCGTTAGCCTGAAGCCAGTTTACTCCGACAACAGGGTATTCATTATAGGAAGGATGCCGGAAATAATATTGTACATAAGGTTCATTGTAAGCGAGAGGCCTTCTCCAAACAAGAGTATCGGGAAGAGCATTACGATATACTTCCGGATAATCAACAAAAACCCGTCTGATCCAATGAAGATATTCACGATAGTCAATATTACGGACTTCTGTTTCATCCATGTAGAATGAACTTACCGTAACACGACGGGGTGAATTGTTCCAATCATAAAGTACATCCTGTTCAACACGTCCCATAGTAAATGTACCACCTTCTATGAGGACAAGGCCCGGACCTGTTTCCTGCCCTTCATAATCATAATTAGCTTCAAAACCACCATTGTCAGGATCGTTGTATTTCCATCCTGTTGTAGTAGAAACGGATTTTTTACCACCACCGCAAGAAGCTATTAGAAAAGCTACGATGATAAGTTGTGCAATTAGAGACAGCTTAGACTTCATGGTAACACGATTTTATTTTGTAAATATTTATATCTAATATACGATTTTCCTATATAATTAACTAAATCTTGGGGCATTTTATTGCACCCTTCTTTGAGCTTTTACTCTTATACTCTATATCATATAAAAAAGTTACCTCATGAGCAGCAAATTTTGTAAATCTCGACCGCGCTCCTGACAAATTTATATCATAAGTATAAAAAAGAGCCATTTTTCCAAAACGAGTTCCTAACAATATTATTATAGCATCATATTGAAATTTAAGGTTCTGTCTGACGTACAACCCTACAAGAAATGAATAGAAATTAACTCTTGAGCCAAATAATAGCTCATTGTAATCCCGCTGAAATGCAGAAAAAAACATTGGCTCAATATAAAATGACCCGCTGCCATACCCCCTGTTAAGCTCATAGAATCCTGAATAGGTAAAATTTATCTGAAGTCCCTGATAAAGACTTTGTGAAGGCAGAAGACTACCGATTTTGGAAACGGAAAATCCAACTTTGTCTTTTTCCTCATAGGCAAATTCAATTCCGGATGCAAAATCGTAGCCTGAAATTTGATGGCTCAGAGGTATATTGGGCGTTTGTCCATCTTCAAATACCCGAGTATTGAAATTGGCCGTGTAAGTTGCATATGCCGCCTGGATACCCCCTGAAAACTGCCAACTGTGTGTTATTCTTGTTTTAAAACCATAGAGCAGGGAATAATAATTCGCACTGATTATGCCTTCTCCCTGTACATCTCGTAAAAACAGTAACCCGGCAGTACTATGAAGTGCCTCAGAACCGTATAAAATTGCAGCATCATAAGTAATATAATCGTTATTACCAGGCCATTGATCTCGGAACATAAGTTGAAATGATAATTTTCTGGTATGGGTTATCGATGCCGGATTATGGATAAGGATATTTTCATGAAGATTCGAAAAATGATAATTCTGCCCACTAACAATATAGCAGATGATTAGCTGAGAAGCAACCGTTATGAATAATTTCCCTGTTTGAGACATTTACAATTAAACGCAGTTTTTTTTATTTAATTATCTCTATTTTCGGAGCAATAATATATAAAAGAAGTCGTTTTTACATATTAATCTTTTGACCCAGGTATGAGTTACAACAAGGATAATCTGTCAGGGTTATTAATAGTATTGTTGATTTTCGCATTTTTCGGGATGAACGATCTTATTGCCCAGGTTGGAACATACAGGTTGCATTGGTTACCCAATATAGTGCAATCTTCAGAAAAAGGAAACTTCACGGGCAGGGAAGAACTCTTAAAATTTGAAGGTGCATTTTATAATGCCGACAGGCTTCCATGTTATGGGGCTTCTTTTAAACTTCAATATCCCGAAAAGAAATACCGTATAACAAATCTGAAGTATGAGCCGGTTCCTGACAGCATGATCCGGTTTGTTAAGATACCCTCTTCTATTGGATCGCCTGAGCCAGTGCTGAAAAAATACCTCTCAGGGAAGAACGAGGTATATTTAGACCTCTCTTTAATTCCCCTGCGCCGCAATCCTGAGAGTGGAACCCTCGAAAGGTTGATGCAATTTCAAATCGAATTACAATCAGAAATCGATTCTACTATATATCAAAGCATTCAATCCTCATCTATGTTGCCGGTTAATTCCATTCTTACCACTGGGCAATGGTATAAGATCAAGGTAAAACAAACGGGAGTATATAAGTTAACATACAGCGATTTACTAAGCATGGGTTTTACCAATCCGGCCAATATCCGGATATACGGGAACGGAGGGAGACAACTTAGTTTATGGAACGATGCTCCGCGTCCGGCTGATTTGAACGAAATCCCTGTTTATATCTCTAAAGGCGATGATCAGGTATTTAACGAGGGTGATTATTTGCTTTTTTACGCTGAAGGACCTGTAACGTGGAATTTTAATTCTGCATCAGATTTCTTTAGCCAATCCCTGCATGGTTTTTCCGATGCAATATATTATTTTCTGACTACCTCGTTCGGGCCTGCAGATATCATGAACACGATCGATAACAGGGGGTTGGTTTCCAATATCGAGGTTAACTCATACAATTATAATTCATACTATGAAAAAGAACTTTATAATCTAATTGGTAGCGGAAGAACATGGTTCTCGACCAGGATTGACGGAGATCCTTTTGATACTACATTTACGATTCCGGGTCATCTGACAAACGATAGTGTAAAAGTCCTGGTCAGGCTTGCAGGCCGCTCCGGAACACTTCGTTCTGCGTATTTATACATTAATGATCAATTATCCGATTTTTATACATTTCCAAACGTACCTTTCGGACACAGCTGGGATACATATGCGCAAGCCGGAATATTGGACTGCAATTTTAACCTCAGCGGTGAATCGTTTGATCTTGAGGTAACATATAATAAATCCGATTACTCCGACGAATGTTATATCAACAACATTACCATCAATGCCAGAAGTACTCTTAGCATAACCCAGTATCCATTTCTTTTTAGGGATATTAAGTCGGTCGGGGAAGGAAATATTGCCCGGTTTAACCTGTCAAATGTTACAGGGGACATACGAATCTGGGACATTACCGATATTAACCATGTATCAGCAATTATTGGTGAACAGTCAGGTTCAACCTATAGCTTTAAAGCTACGGCCGATGTTCTTCGGGAATATGCCGTTGTTGATCTTGATTACAATTACCCGAAACCAATCATTGACAAAAATGAAAGAGGAGTTGGCGAGGTGTTGAACCAAAACCTGAGAGGATTGCCCGCCTATAATTATATTATTGTGGCTCCCGATGTTTTTCTGGAACAGGCTGAACGACTTGCCAATCACCACAGAAGTAAGGGTGAATTAAGTGTGCTCCTGGTAACGCCGGAATTAATTTATAATGAATTCTCAGGTGGTACACCCGATGCCACAGCATTAAGGGATTTTTTCAGACATCAATATCTTAAAGGAAACCTTGATGGAGGTCTTCAATATGTTTTACTATTCGGCGATGGATCATATAACAACCATATGTATGTCGAAGGAAACACAAACTATATTCCTACCTACGAATCCGAAAATTCTCTCGACCCACAGATTTCATATGTATCCGACGATTTTTTCGGATTGCTCGATGAAGGGAAGAGCAATAATGAACTTGCCGGTAAACTAGATATTGGGGTTGGAAGGCTTACTGTTAAGTTGGTCAACGGGAGTGATTTTGAAGCTGAAGATGTTGTCAATAAGATTATTGCATACGACACAGCTAAATATTGCGATTGGAGACGAACATTATGTTTCCTCTCTGACGATGGTTACGACGCCCCAAACGTATACAACGGGAGTGAATTTATGAGATCTGTTGAGACAATCACTGGTTATATTCATGAGAACTACCCAGGCTTTGAAACCCGAAAATTATATCTTGATGCATATCCCGAGGTTAATAATGCAACCGGTGCAACATATCCTGAATTGAACCTTGAATTGAAAAATATGATCAATAAGGGAATCCTTATGTTAACGTATTTTGGGCATGGAAGTGATAATCACATCACTAGTGAAAGAGTACTGACCAAGCAGGATGTCATGTCTGTAAAAAACAAGAATATGTTGCCTCTAATTATTACAGGATCATGTTCCGTTAGTAAATACGATCAGGTTGAAACAGAAAATAATAATCCCTATCGGCTTACTCCAAAAACTTCAATGGGAGAGGCTGCCTTGCTTAATCCTGATGGGGGAGCTATCGCATTATTAAGTACTACGCGTGTTGTTTATCAGGCAGAGAATGAAAACCTTATCAGTGCCGTATATAAATACATTTTTAACGACGATGATAACGAAAATCCATACCGTCTCGGTGATATTGTAAGGCTTGCCAAGAATAGTCTTCCGGATCAGGCAAATAAACATAATTTTTCACTGCTGGGAGATCCTGCCCTCCGGATTGCTTACCCGCGCTTTAAAGTTCTTACCGATAGTATTAACCATAAAGCCATAACAGAGGAACTGGATACCCTCAAAGCATTTGACCTGGTTGAAGTATCTGGTTTTGTCGCGTATGATGACAGTTCTGTTATTGGCGATTTTAATGGGTATGTGTATCCACAGGTTTATGATAAACCAACAACAATTACCACATTTGGCAACGATAATATCGAACCGTTTGTTTATCAGGACCAACAAACCTTACTTTATAAGGGGAAAGCTACCGTTACCAACGGACGTTTTTCCTTCAGTTTTATTATTCCTAAAGACATCTCCTATAATGTCGATTCGGGGAAGATCAGTTATTACGCAGAGAATGGAATAATCGACGCAAAAGGCGATTTCAGGGCGGTCAATATTGGAGGCACCAACGAATATGCTGAGATTGACCTCGAGGGTCCGGAAATAAATCTTTTTATGAACGACATGCGATTTGAAGACGGGGGAATGACCAACTCAGAACCATACCTGCTTGCTCATTTGTATGATTTGCATGGTATTAATACATCGGGAGCAGGAATAGGCCACGATATTCTGGCAGTGCTTGATGATGAAAGTGATCAACTTTATGTTCTGAACGATTATTATGAGGCCGATGTGGATGATTTTCGCTCGGGAAAAGTTCGTTATCAGCTTCTCGATCTTGATGAAGGTACACACGAACTGACTGTTAAAGCCTGGGATGTCTATAATAACTCTTCAATGGCCAGCATAGGTTTCACTGTAGAATCATCCAATGGTATTGTGGTTGAAAAAGTGATTAACTTTCCGAACCCGGCAAATGAATTCACACAGTTCCAATACACCCATAATGTGCCCGACGAATTACATAAGATACATTTAGAAGTTTTTGATATTTCGGGTAACCGGGTTGCTTCCATCGAAAAATCACAATACGAAACAGGTTTCGTTTCTGCACCTGTCGGATGGGATCTGAAAGGTTCCGGTGGGTCAATATTAAGCCCGGGTGTCTATCCATACCGCATAACAGTATCAACTCCTGCAGGAACAGGTCATATTAATCAGCGGTTAATAATAATAAGATAAAGAATACGTTATTTAATTAATTTTTATATTTGCGGACAATTAATTTTAATAGGATGATAAGAAAACTCTTTTTATTCTCAATTGCAGTAATAATTGGATCAGGAGTGCATGCTCAGGACGATGACGATAATATCACCGGCAAGGGTCTGAATGCCATTCTTACAACAGTCCCTTTTCTCACTATCTCACCCGACTCCAGGGCTGGTGCAATGGGAGATGTAGGAGTTGCAACGTCACCAGATCTATACTCACAGAATTGGAATGCAGCAAAATATCTTTTTATTGACGATAAAATTGGATTTGGATTAGGTTATACTCCATGGCTTAGAGCCTTGCAGGTGACCGACCTTAATCTGGTATATCTCTCAGGTTACTGGAAATTTGAGGAAAAACAGGTACTTAGCTCAGGACTTCGGTATTTTAACCTGGGTACTATTCAATATACCAATAATAACGGAGAACCTGCCGGTACGGGAAGGCCTAACGAAGTTGCATTTGATCTGGGGTATTCACGTTTATTAAGCGATTACTTCGGAGGCGGACTTGTGCTCCGGTTTATTTATTCCGATATTGCAGGAGGCAAGGGAACACTCAATAATATTGAATATAATCCCGGAATATCATTCGCTGCCGACCTCGATATGTATTACCAGCGTGCTGTTACAGTTAACAATTTAGATGCTGAAATGGCTTACGGCTTGACAATTACAAATATTGGATTTAAGATGTCATATTCCTCGGGCGATACAAAAGAATTTATACCCACAACCATGAGGCTCGGTGGAAGGTTTTCATTAGATATGGACGATTATAATTCAATATCTGCAACAGCAGAATTAAGCAAACTTCTGGTTCCCACCCCTCCTTATATTGAGGATAGTACTATCATTTCCGGGATGTCAACTGACGTTTCTACATTAACAGGCATGATCCATTCATTTTATGATGCCCCCGGACTGTATAATGCAACTGATAGTACAATTGAAAAAAATAGCAGGCTGAAGGAGGAATTACACGAGATAATGATTGGTGGCGGTATTGAATACTGGTACCGGAAACAATTTGCCGCCAGGGTAGGGTATTTTTATGAGCACGAAAGCAAAGGCGACAGAAAATATATAACCGCGGGTGTAGGATTAAAGCTGAATGTATTCTCACTTGACTTCTCCTATCTGAAATCAATGGGACGCACAAGTCCTCTGGATGGAACGTTAAGGTTTACGCTCGGTTTCCTCTTCAAGTAGAATCTATATGGCCCCTGATTACCGGATTGGATTTGGATATGATGTTCATCAGCTCAGCCAAGGCCGGAAATTTGTCCTGGGAGGTATAAAAATTCCTTACGATAAAGGGCCTGTTGCTCATTCCGATGGCGATGTTTTGATACATGCCATTTGCGATGCATTATTAGGAGCAGCATGCCTGGGTGATATCGGCGTTCATTTCCCGGATAATTCCGATGAATATAAAGATATTGATAGTAAAATACTTCTTAAGAAGGTTATTATGCTATTGAACGAAAAAGGATTTGAGGTGGTTAATATTGACTCTACTGTCTCGTTGGAAAGGCCAAAACTGAAAAATTATATACCTGCTATGCAGGAAGCTCTTGCTCAAATTTTATGCACAGAAACAAGCTGTGTGAGTATAAAAGCAACCACTACTGAAAAGCTTGGCTTTATTGGCCGCGAAGAGGGAATTGCCGCCCAGGCTGTAGCCCTTATTGTAAAACAGCGCAACGAATAAAAAAAAATTCAGCATGTTCTTATGCTGAATTTCAGTAAGCTCCGGAATATCTGATATGCTTTTTACAGGAAATAATTTATTTTCCTTTTCTGTCTGCGTTCAAATGGTTAATAATCTGCTTTCGTATACACCGGATTACTCTCATGCCATGTCCCGCTTCCTTCATCCACATAATAACGCCAGGTGATAGTTTTGTAATTATTTGAAATTACCCCGCTTCCGTAAACAGTATATCCATTGGCAAATTCTTGTTCAGGTAAAGTAAGAGTCATTCCTGAGATTGTGGCGGTAACTTCTGCATCCAATTCAAAAAAATTATCGATAGCTATCGTATTCGAATCGACTTCATAGATATCGATATAAACAATATAAGCATCTTTGGTGCTCTTGAAGTCGATAGGATCTTCCTGTACTTCCCATCTTCCTTCCAGCCGCTCTGCAACACTCATATTGCCGGTATCGTCAATTAATTCGCACGAAAAAGCTATGAGCATTATCGAGCTTATGATGATGTATTTAATTGTTTTCATCGTATTTCGTTTTTTTTGGTTAATCCAAAATTATGCCAAAAGTTCCGACATTATCTTAAACTGTTATTAGATTATATTTGTTACAATTAATGTATAAAAAGGTATTGATGATTAAAAAGACAAGAGAAGTATTATCAGGTTGCCTGGCAGGTATTGTTCTTCTGATTGTTTTTCATTCCCGGCTTGAAGCGCGAGACACAATACCATTGCCGGATACAAACCGGCTTGTGGTTGTATTTGCAGGAGATATCATGGGGCACGATGGTCAGATTAACGGAGCCTGGGATGAAACCACAGGCAAGTATAATTATGAACCTACCTTTCGCTATATAAAGGATTATCTGTCTGAAGCCGATATCGCTGTGGGCAACTTTGAAGTTACCCTGGCAGGTCCGCCCTATAAAGGCTATCCGCAATTTTCAAGTCCCGATGAACTGGCTCTGGAAGCAAAAAGTGCAGGTTTCGATGTAATGGCTATGGCCAATAATCATGCCCTCGACGGGGGTGAGAAAGGATTCCTGAGGACCATAAACATGATGGACAGCATTGGGTTTTTCCATATGGGAACCTATCGCGATTCTGCCGAACGGGCAAACTATTACCCGCTGATCCTGGACAAAGATAGTTTTCGGTTGGCGATGCTTAACTTTACCTATGGAACAAATGGGCTGAAGATCAGCGCTCCCTATCATATAAACCGAATCGACACAAATCAGATAAAGGCTGATATTCAGAAGGCAAAGCTAACAAACCCTGATTTTATTATTGCATTCGTGCATTGGGGAGTAGAGTATGAAAGGGTAGAAAATATACAACAGCGTATACTTGCCAATTTCCTTCTAAAGCATGGAACAGACATCATAATTGGTTCTCATCCTCATGTGGTTCAACCAGTTCGTTTTTATTGCCATATGGGCGACTCTGGCCAACGTTTTCCGGTTGTTTATTCCCTGGGTAATTTTGTTTCGAATCAGCGCGATCAATACCGCGATGGTGGTATTATTGCTGAATTTCATGTATCGAAGGTCAATGGGATAAAATCCATCGACAGTCTTAATTATTTACCCTACTGGGTTTGGAAAGAGGTGAAACCAAACGGCAGATATACTTTCTACGTATTACCAATACAGCGTTTTGAACTGGAGCCCGAGGCCTATAAATTATCAGACAATGATATTGTATTGCTAAAACGCTTTGCTGAAGATACCCGAAAACACATTGAAGTGATAAAGGAGTCCAGCTACTATTTGAAAAAACAAAAGCTGCAGTGATGTGCAGCTTTTTTTTCTGTGCGCTATGCATGCCATTGTTCTATAGGGTGCAAGACCCGAACGAGCCAGCCA
>CAZWIU010000062.1:0-24684 GCA_964634105.1 uncultured Bacteroidales bacterium
TGTTGGCTATTGGCTATTGGATATTGGATATTGGATATTGGATATTGGATATTGGCTATTAGCTATTGGATATTGGATATTGGATATTGGATATTAAATATTGCATACTGGATATCATTATTGTCCGGTAAAATTCAATGTTTTTAATATTTCGTACCTACGGTACTTTCCTTTAGCCTGGTCAGAGGCTAATTATCTGTAGAAAAAGTCACATGCGAAAGTTTGAGCCCCGTAGGTGGCGATATATCCTTATTCTCTTTAAATTCATCGGTTTTGAAATTTTAAAAAATATTTTAATCGGACAGTAGTGATTTGCAAAGATGATTTTCCCATATTCATTATTTTTACATTTAAAATACTATAATAATGAAACATACAATCTTCAATGAAGATTCATCGGTTGGTGGTATATTAGGTGCTTTAGCCGGAACAGCAGCTTCTTCAAGATTTCATAAAGAGCAGGATAAGCCTATAGGCAAAGCCGCTAAAACCGGACTTTTTGCTGCCATTGGATTTTATCTGGGAAATCTGATCGAGAACTTGCTCAGAAAAAAACAAAAAATATAAACTGATGATTATATAATGAGTTGATGAGTTTATGAATGGATGGATGGATGGATGGATGGATGGATGGATGAATGGATGGATGGATGAATGGATGGATGAATGGATGGATGGATGGATGGCTGAAACCTGAAAGCTGAAAATCGACAGACTGCTAACTACAACAAGTTAATATGATTTCTTCTATCGTATTGATCAGATATTTTCTTTTCATTGAATTATTCTTTGGAAATTATACAAGTCCAACCAACAGAGATACAAAGGAGCTTCCCAATCCTGATAGTGTAGTTGCTTTTGCAAAGACCTTAATCGGAACTCCTTATCAGTGGGCCGGGAATACACCCAAAGGTTTTGACTGTTCAGGTTTTGTGTCTTATGTGTATGCACATTACGGGATTGAACTTCCCCGCAGTTCGGTTGATTACAAAAACGTCGGCTTTCCTGTAGCAATAGATAGCTGCCAGAAAGGAGATATTATTCTTTTTTCCGGAACAGATAATAACCTTTCCAAAATAGGCCATGTTGGTATTGTAATCACTAATCAGGGTGAGCCTTTAAGTTTTATTCACTCTTCTTCTTCAAATGCGCACAGAGGAATAATTATCAGTGAGCTAAAAGGAACAGGGTATGTTGACCGTTTTATAGGAATAAGAAGGATACTATACTGATATTTTGCAATTAACCAACATTCAAAATGTATCTATTTTTATAAAAAAATAGGTTTAAGATGACGTTCCAGCAAATTGTACTTTACATTTTTTTCAATTTCAGAGCGGTATTTGTCAAGTGCATCTGAGTATTCATCTTCCAATTCTGCTGCTATCTTATAGCCAACATGGATTAATTGCCGGAAGTCGGGACTATAATCCTTGCATTTCTGTTCGTGCCGCAATGCGTCAACAAATTGAGCAGAGGTCCAACGTGCAACATCTGTTGTGGAGGGTAATTTGGATCTGTTAATCTTCAATACCGATGCATATGGCGCCGTTAACTCATCATAACGTTCGATAGAGTGAATAAATATTTTCTTTGCTATTTCCAGGCCTTCGCCGTCTGAAGATGCTAATCCGATCACTTCTTCAAGCCATGTAGTGCCTGCTGTTTTTACATGGATACCGGCATCATGCTTACGAATTGCTTTTTTTATATCCGGATATATTGAAAACTTATCGCTTCCGCTGTGAATGCTTAGCTTCAGATTATCCGGCAAGTGCAGCTTTTCAATTGCATACTTAATGACTGCAACATCCTGTTCAAATTCGATGGCAAATTTTCTGATATCGCCAATATAATCAATCCCTTTTGCAAACAAACCTGAGAATTTGGGTGCTATGGTTTGTACATTGACTCCACGTTCCTTAAGTTCAGCGAGAATAAAAAACAGCTCAACGGGCGATTGCACCTGGTGTGTCTCATCCATAGATACTTCAGGGACAAAATTATTTTCTCCTTTCCATGAGGAAATGTAGTTATATATTTTCTGAACCTCCTGTATGGCAACATAATAATTATCGGCAACAAATTCCAGGAATTCTTTATCAATAGTGAATACTTCATCTATGCCCGGAATGTGAAGTTTGCCAATGTATTTTCCATACCGTTCAACGAAATCCTGTTTTGCAGAATATTCAGCCGGGCATGCAATATACTCGGCTACATCAATTGTAAAAAAATTGCTGAATGCAATAAACTCATCAACATTTCCAAGTTGTATATGATCGGCATCGATATAGTAAGGCCTGTCCCATTGCAAAGATGTTATAGCGTGATCGACCGATTTGCAGACAGAAGCCTGGGTTGTTTTTACAATTTTATGCTCCCGGAACGATTTATTCCATACCGGTACGACAGGCACACCGAGATTATTTATCTCCCGTATAGCTTCGAGTTGAGCTTTTCCTTCTTTGCCGAAGCGATCGCCGACGCCGAATGAATATTTTTCGAGTTTCATTATTGAAATTAAAGTTTATATCGAGAATTTTATATATCGACCATAATAAAAAGCAACCTTTGCAAAGTGTATCAAACAGCAACTAAAATCAGCCAAATAATCGTATTAGCGCATTAGTTGATCAAATATTACTAAACCCAATGTTTGATGTAATAAACCCATTTTTTTGCAAAGGTTGCTATACAATCACATTTTATATTTCGAAGCCAAAATAATTCTTTGCATTGTTATAGCTGATGTTTTCAACCATTTTCCCCAATAATTTCAGGTCGTTTGGTATTTCCCCGCGCTCAACATCATTGCCAAGCAAGTTACAAAGAATTCGTCTAAAATACTCATGTCGTGGATAAGAAAGTAGGCTTCTTGAATCGGTGAGCATACCGACAAAGCGACTAAGCAATCCTAAGGTGGACAGCGCATTAATTTGCCGCTCCATACCATCTTTTTGATCGAGAAACCACCATCCTGAACCAAATTGAATCTTTCCGGGAACCGAACCATCCTGGAAATTACCGATCATGGTTGCGAGAACTTCATTATCTGCGGGATTGATGTTATACAGTATTGTTTTCGCCAGTTGATTAGTGGAATCTAGCCTGTCAAGGAAACGTGACATCGGAGTAGCTATAGGATAGTCGCCAATGGAATCGAATCCGGTGTTAGGTCCTAATTGTCGCATCATCCTCAGGTTATTATTCCGCATTGCCCCAACATGAAACTGAATGGTCCACCCTTTTTCATGTTCCATTACAGCAGATTCGTACAGCATAGCAGATTTAAACTTCATCGATTCTTCTTTGCTCACTTCCTTCCCCGATCTGACCTTACTAAAAATTGAGTTTATTTCACTATCGGTATAAGGCTCAATAAAGAAGTTTTCAAGACCATGGTCTGAGAGACGGCAACCATTGTTGTGAAAAAACTCCTGACGTTTTCTCAGGGCATCCAGCAGATGCTTGAAACTGGTAATATAAATACCTGAAGCTTCGACCAGTTTATCAATATATGCATTGAAAGATGCAATATCATCGACAGCGAGGCAATTATCGGGTCGCCAGGCTGGCAATACCTTAACAGAGAAACCTTGTTCCCGGATCTTTTTATGATGTTCCAGGTTATCGACCGGATCGTCAGTTGTGCAAACAACTTCAACATTCATCTTTTGCATCATCCCCCGAACTGAAAATTCTTTTTTGTTCAGCATTTCAGATGATCTGTCATAGATCTTCCTGGCAGTATAAGAGTTTAACAATTCGTCGATGCCAAAATATCTTCGTAATTCAAGATGTGTCCAATGATATAAAGGATTCCGGATTGTCATAGGCACAGTTTCGGCCCATTTTTCAAACTTTTCAAAATCGCTGGCATCGCCGGTAATATACTTCTCATTTATACCGTTCGATCGCATTGCCCTCCATTTATAATGATCGCCATAAAGCCACGCCTGGGTAATATTCTCAAACTGAATATCATCACCAATCTGTTGCGGGATCAGATGACAGTGATAGTCGATGATAGGCATCTTTTTAGCATGCTCATGGTACAGGTATTCTGCTGTTTTAGTCTGCAGCAGGAAATTATCATCCATAAAAGGTTTCATATGTCAGCGTATTATGTTATATGTATTTTGAAGTTTGTTTCTGGATATTAGGTGTTGTCTGTTGGCTGTTGGCTGTTGGCTGTTGGCTGTTGGCTTGTAGTATTTTGTTGTTTGTCTGTTGCTATTCATCGTACTTTTTTCCTGCCTTTGTTACTATTCGCCGGGTAAACATTTTGTATTTTTAATTTATATCATTTTCTCCTTTTACATAACCAAAATTGGCAAGGATTCCACCATCGACAAACAGGATATGACCATTGACAAAATTGCTGGCACGTGAAGCGAGAAAAAGTGCTGCGTTGCCTACATCCTCGGGCTCACCCCAGCGACCTGCCGGAGTTCTTGTCATAACAAGATCATTAAAAGGATGGTTTCCTTCCCGTATGGGAGCCGTTTGAGAAGTTGCAATATAACCCGGACCAATTCCATTCACCTGGATATTATATTTTGCCCATTCACAACACATATTTGCAGTTAAAAGCTTCAATCCACCTTTCGCAGAGGCATATGCCGAAACAGTATTACGACCATATATGCTCATCATGGAACACATATTAATAATCTTACCACTTCGTTTTTTTATCATTTCCGGAACTACTCTTTTAGCAACAATAAGAGGAGCGACCAGGTCAATCTCAATTACCTGCCGGAAATCTGATACCGGCATATCCAGAATGGGAATCCTTTTTATAATGCCCGCATTATTTACCAGGATATCGACAGGCCCCACGTTCTTTTCAATCTCTGAAATACCTTGATCAACAGCTTCTTCATTAGTTACATCGAAAAGTAAGGTATATGCATCGATTCCTATTTCCTTATACTCAGCTTTTGCATGAATGAGCTTATCTTCCGAAAGATCGTTCACTATGATTTTTGCTCCCGCTCTTCCCAGTGAACTGGCTATGGCCATTCCTATACCATGCGTTCCGCCGGTTACGAGGGCCACTTTACCTGTCAGATCGAATAGTTCTTTTATCATAGGTTAGTATTTATTGATCATTAGTGCGTATTTAAGTATGCTGGTCTGTAGCTGGCATGGAGCGTTAATGACATTGCATATTGGTTGTTGGCTGTTGGCTGTTGGCTGTTAGCTATTATCATTCTAGACTCATAATTATTATTTCAACTCTGCCGGTTGAACAACATCCATATCGCCATAATCGAGATTTTCGCCAGCCATACCCCATATAAATGCATATTTTGCAGTACCTACACCGGCATGAATCGACCAATCAGGTGAAATTACAGCTTCTTCATTCCTGACCCAAATATGGCGTGTCTCATCAGGTCTGCCCATGAAATGGCACACTGCTTGATTTTTTGGGATTTCAAAATAAAAATAAGCTTCCATCCTGCGACTGTGCGTATGAACAGGCATTGTATTCCATACACTGCCTTCCATAAACTCGGTCAATCCCATTTGTAACTGGCATGTCTCTACGATACTGTTCACGATCAATTTGTTTATCCGGCGTGCATTTGATGTAGCAGCAGAGCCCATCTCAGCGATACTGGCATCATCCAATGTAACCTGCTTAACGGGCAGCTCTTTATGAGCAGGCGCGGAATTGAAATACAATTTGGCAGGATTCTTCGCATCGTTGGATGCGAATACAACCGATTTGATTCCTTTACCTATATAAAGGGCTTCTTTGTATCCAATTTCAATTTTTTTCCCATCGAGGGTGATAATGGCTTTTCCTCCGATATTAATAATTCCAAGCTCCCTTCTTGCCAGGAAATATTCCGACTTCAGCGGATCGATGGCATCAAGGCTTAGAGGTATAGAAAGAGGATAGGCACCACCTATGATCATCCTATCATAATCAGTGTAAACCAAGTTGATCATATCGTTCTCGAAGATGTCCTGGATCAGATACTCATTTCTTAATCGTTGAGTATCATAGTTTTTTGCATCACTGTAGTGTGATGCATATCGGATCTGATATTTTATATGATTCATAAGTAACTATTTTCAGATATTCTCAACACGAGAAATTCTTGGTACCAGAAAATGCATAATAATCCAGGCAGCTACATAGGCCACGCCACAATAGATGAATAAAAAGCCATAGCCAAGCTCAATCTTATCAAGAGCAGCATAGTGTTTCAATAGAAGTCCGGCTGACTGAGATACTAAGATACCGCCAAAAGCGCCAGCCATACCACCAATTCCTGTTACAGAGGCTACTGCTTTTTTAGGGAACATGTCCGTAACTGTCGTAAAAATATTGGCAGACCATGCCTGATGGGCTGCACATGCCACACCAATTACCAGAACAGCATACCAAGTATTAAACTGCCCTAACCAACTAGACAGTAATACAGTTAAAGGGAAAAGAGCATATATAAACATCGATAATTTTCGTGCTTTATAGGTCACCATTCCACCATCAATCAGTTTTTTAGGCAACCAGCCACCATACACAGATCCGATCGTTGAAATTGTGTAAACAACAGCTACAGCTAATGTCCAGCTAATAATACCGGGGATGTCTGAAGTTTCGCCAGTAAAATCCGGATTAGATGATAAGAAGTTCTGTATCTTTCGGGCGTTTTCGCCATTCAGAAATGCAGGTAACCAGAATAAATAAAACCACCATACGCCATCTGTCAGAAACTTGCCCCAAAAGAAGGACCATGTCTGGCGGAATGTCAGAAGTTTTGACCAGGGTACTCTGGCTCCGTTTGATTCCTTTTCAACTTTTTCATCCTTATCGCTACGAATGTAATCATATTCTGCCTGGGATAAAACACCTGCCTTTAGTTTATCCTCGGGTGAAGCATAAATGCGAAACCAAAAATACAACCAAACCAAACCGATGGCCCCAACAAAAACAAAAGCCCACTCCCAGCCCCATTCCCTGGCCATCCAGGGAACAAACAAAGGAGTAAGAATAGCTCCGATATTGGTGCCGGAATTATATATTCCTGTGGCGTATGCTCTTTCCTTTTTAGGGAACCAGACAGCCATTGTCTTATTCGCAGCCGGGAAATTACCTGCCTCGGTAAAACCTAAGGCCGCACGCCAAAATCCGAATGTAAAGGCATTATGAGCCAATGCATGGCCAATGGCAGCAATACTCCAACCCAACAGGGAAAAGGCGTAACCTCTTTTTGTTCCAATCCAGTCAATGAATCTACCGGCAAGCATCATACCTAATGCGTAGGCAATCTGAAAGCTCATGACCACCCATGAATAGTAAAGTTCCTGGTCAGCTTTATCAGCACCAAATACTCCAGCATCTGCCAAGATTGGTTTTAAAAGCCCTAAGACATTTCGATCAAAATAGTTTACAGTAGTTGCAAAAAAGACCAGTGCGCATATTGTCCATCGGTATTTGCCAATTTTTTCGTTTACAGAATTAAAAGACATATTGTTAGGGGTTTGAGATTATACAGTATAGGTTGTTGAGGCTGTTTCGCCACCTCGTCCTGTCCAGTTTGTATGGAAGAATTCACCCCTTGGTTTATCGATACGTTCGTAGGTATGGGCTCCGAAATAATCGCGTTGAGCCTGTAAAAGATTAGCAGGAAGCCTTTCGGACCTGTAACCATCGAAATAGGCCAGGGCTGTAGTTAATGCCGGGACAGGTATTCCATTCGCAACTGCAGCACCTACAACCCTTCTCCAACCTGACTGGGCAGCATCAACCTTTTCTTTAAAATAGGGATCGAGAAGTAAATTTGTAAGGGTTGGATTCTTATCAAAAGCTTCTTTGATTTTCCCAAGAAATACCGAACGAATAATACATCCCCCACGCCACATTAGAGCAATTCCGCCGTTATTCAGGTTCCATTTATACTCCTTTGCTGCTTCACGCATAAGGACATACCCCTGGGCATAGGATACTATTTTGGAAGCAAAAAGAGCCTGTCTGATGTCTTCAATAAATTCCTTTTTGTCTCCTGTAAATGATGCTTTGGGTCCCTTTAATACCCTGGAAGCAGCAACACGTTCTTCTTTTTGAGCTGAGAGACATCGGGCAAATACCGCTTCACCAATTAATGTAAGCGGTACCCCCTGATCGAGAGCGGCAACTGCAGTCCATTTGCCGGTGCCTTTCTGCCCGGCTGTATCAAGAATCTTGTCTACCAACGATTCACCATTCTCTTTATACCCAAGAATATCGCGTGTAATTTCGATCAGGTAGCTATCCAGGTCTCCCTTATTCCATTCTGCAAATACCTTGTGCATTTCATCGCTGGAAAGGCCAACCAGTTCTTTCATAATATGATAAGCTTCACAGATCAGTTGCATGTCGCCATACTCAATACCATTGTGGACCATTTTCACAAAATGCCCAGCACCGTTCTCACCAACCCAGTCGCAGCAAGGTGTACCATTGTCAACCTTGGCAGAAATCGCCTGGAAAATATTTTTTACATGCGGCCAGGCATCAGGAGACCCACCCGGCATCATGGATGGTCCCATGAGTGCCCCTTCTTCACCACCCGATACCCCTGTTCCAATATACAGCAAACCTTTACTTTCGACATATGCGGTTCTTCTTATGGTATCAGGGAAGTGTGTATTTCCGCCATCAATAATTATATCTCCCTTATCAAGATACGGTAATAATTGTTCTATAAAATCGTCGACTGCTTTACCTGCCTTCACGAGCATCATCACTTTTCGGGGACGTTGAAGCGATCTGACAAATTCCTCAATTGTATGAGTTCCGATGAACTTCTTTCCTTTACCCCTGCCTGAGATAAATTTATCCACTTTTTCGATAGTCCTGTTATACACAGCTACCGTAAATCCGTTTCGCTCCATGTTAAGCACCAGGTTCTCACCCATCACGGCAAGACCAATCAATCCGATATCAGCAAGTTTTTCCATTCTTATATGTTTTATTATTTGGTTTTTATTGTTGGCTGTTGGCTGTTGGCTTTTGGCTGCCTGTATAGTACATAATTTATTCTATATTTTAATTATTGAACCTCTTTTCATAAGCCCAGAGCCCTATAGCCGGGTTTGAAATATAGTAAATGGTTTCACCATCCGATAGTCGGTTAAATCCATCCTTGAGTTTCGCCGGATTGTACTTCTCCAACATTTTATCGAGTGGTGCATGGTTAAAATTGACAGATTCAATTTCCTGCCTGGTAAGTTTGCCAGGACAATATGTAACTGAAAACCTGCCCTCAGAGCTTCCATGGATAAGATGTGCCGCCGCACTCAGGTTATTCTGCAAATCCTGATTTTCGATCGTTAATCGCAGGATTTCTTTTGTACCCCTGTAGCCATACTTTCGGATAAGTTCATCGATCGTTGGATCTTCTCCAAATTCCTTCAGTCCCGGAGCAAGAACAATCAATTCAGCATTATCAGCTAATACCATGCGGGTCCTGTAAATGCTTTTATTACCAAGCCAGGTGCTTTTATATTCGGAAGGATCGAGATAAACCACAACTTTTTTTAACGGTTCATTGAGCATGTTGAAATTTACTTTTACAGAAAGGTCGGCAGCCTGATTAAAAACTTCCTGATCATCGCCAATAAACAGCCCCCGAGTCACCAGTTTCCCGTTTTTATCCATAGCAACCACGGTATGGACATAAACTACAGGCAAATGGCTGATAAAATGTTCGGAGGCATAATTCAGGAGTTTTCGTACCGGATTATCAGCTTTACCCATTAACCGCTCCATGCCATATACTGCACCTACAAAATGACTCTTATTCAGGCCTTCCGCACCGCCGGTACCAACAAACAGATTCTTATTATAGTTGGCCATTCCGATGACCTCATGAGGCACAACCTGGCCAATGGAAAGTATCAGATCGTGACCACCCGAATAGACCAGTTTATTCAATTGTGCCGGCCAACTAAAATTTAACAGACCCCCGGTAATTTCATTTACATAAGCACCTGGTATTTCACCAATGGTAACCACATCATTCCGCCAATCATGAACACGAAAAAGATCTTTGGGAACATCCTTAAACATATGCGTGATTTCAGTTGATGTCATCGGATTATGGGTACCGAGAGCAGGTAAAATATCGCGAACCTTTTTACCGTAATACTGATATGCAAACGAAGTGAGCACACCGGCTCCTGAATGGAATCGTGTATGATCGGGAGGAATGATCAATACATTGTTCCTAAGCCCCAATTTATCCAAGGCAATATTCAGACCTTGCTGGAGATCTGCTGCATTCAGATTAGCTGAGACTGAGCCTGAGGAATAATATAGCATAGTTACTTTTTCAATTAGTTAATTCATTCAACAAATTAATTACCAGGAAGGATGTTCAGGGAGATATTGATTGAACTCCTTTAGTAAAGCCTGCTGGTATGCACCTTTAAATGTCCCATTAAAAAATTTTTTTAATCCTTCTTTATACAACCGATCCCACGATTCTTCTTCATTGCCAGGGTTAACCGGGAAAAATAGTGTTCCATTTGATTCAGCAGCATTCAGGTCACCCGGAGCATCGCCAATCATGAGCATTTTTTCACTGTGATATTTTCCATGAGCTGCAAACCTGATATGCTCAGTCTTGGTACCATGTTCCTGGCCGGCGATATAATTCACAAAGATATCGATCTTGTTTTCTTCCCATTCCCGAATAAGGGCTTCTACTGGAGTTTGTGAAACCACTATGGCATCAGCTTCTGCCTGGATCGTTTCCAGACATTCATAAACAAATGGAAACGGAGAAATTCCATGTACCATTTCTTGAATGTCACGATTAACAGCTTTCGACCATTCCAGTGTCAGATCGATAAAAGGATGCTTTATTTCTGACGCATATTTTTCCAATGCCGGATTGCCGAGCGAAGTTTCTTTTTTAACCCATTCCTGCAAAGAAGAAATATCTTTTACAACAAAATTCCTTCGTTTCACCTCTTTTCGTTCGCTCAACAGTCTGAATGCCTTAACAAGTGCAATAAACCTGTTACATCCGCGTGATTTCGAGTACAGGTTAACAAATTCCCAAATTTCGCGCGCATATTTTGAAACAGACTGCAATTCAAAATATTTTATATAATTAGGACAAAAACATTCTTTGTGTTTAATTTCCATGGTGTCAAATACACAGCCATCGGAATCGATACCGATAAAAAAATCTTTTGATGGTTTGAGGTTTATTAGTTCCTGCATTTTTTTGTTCACAATCTACTGTTGGTCCTTTGCTACTGTTATTTGGCTCTTAGCTGTTGGCTGTTGGCTGTTGGCTCTTGGATTTTAGCTTTTACATTTTACATTTTACATTTTACATCTTACATTCTACATTCTACACTCCCAACTACACTCCTCCATAAGCGCTGTATCCTCCGTCGACAGGTACGATTATTCCCGTTATAAACTTTGCCATATCGGATAAGAGGAAAAGAACTGCACCCTGCAAATCTTCAGGTTGTCCGTATTTTCCCATAGGCGTATTTGAAATTATCTTAATTCCCCGTGGCGTAGGTTCTCCGGTTTTTTCGTCGGTCAGTAAAAAACGGTTTTGATTCGTGAGAAAAAAGCCAGGGGCAATGGCATTTACGCGTATTCCTACTTTGGCAAGATGCACAGCAAGCCACTGTGTAAAATTATTGACAGAAGCTTTAGCAGCCGAATAGGCAGGTATTTTTGTAAGCGGCCGATAAGAATTCATGGAAGAAATGTTAACAATAGCGCCTTTTTGTTTCAGCAGCATATCTTCAGCAAAAACCATGGTCGGAAGCAATGTGCCGGTAAAATTCAGTTCAAATACTTTATCAAAACCATCCTGTTCCAAGCCAAAGAATGTCTTCTCCAGATTTTTTAAATCGGAAGGGAGTATCTGCTCCAACTGTGTTGTTGCTTTAGGATTATTACCTCCTGCTCCATTTATCAGGAAATCGATTTTCCCCAGATTCGACCTGATCTTATCTTTAGCATTCTCAAGGGAATTTTTATCCAGTACATTTGCCTGGATGCCGACACAATTTACCTTGTATTCCTTGCGAATCTTGCCTGCAGCATCTTCTGCCGCTTTTAGGTTAAGATCCAGAATAGCAATCTGCACACCTGCGTCAGCCAGGCCGTTGCAGATTGAACTACCAAGTATTCCGGCGCCACCGGTAATAACGCAAGTTTTATCTTTCAGATCGGAAAAATTCAGTTGACCCATATCATTACGATTTATAGTTTTTATAATAATCAATATTTTCCTTAAGAATAATATCGATCGGGCTATAATTAACCTTGTTTGCAGTCCTGTTTTGCATTAAAAAATAAAACATTGTCATAATACTATTATAACCCTGCTCTTCCGGCTTTTGACCGATCAAAAAACTGATAATACCCTTCTCCAGAAATTTTATATTCTCATCAATCAGATCGTAGCCCACGAGTAAAATATCCCTGATATTATGTCTCTCAAGAAATCCTGCTACCTTATAAACCTTCGAACTGGTGACGAAAATACCTTTAAGGGTCTCAGCGTCTTTCAGCGCTTTATGTAAATTTTCGTCTATCAATTTTTCGTTTGACAGATCGATTTCACAGGAAGTGATTTTCTCCCTGTGCAAATGAAAATAGCTGAGAAAGCCTTTTTCACGCTGTATCAAATGATGATTTATATGCTTCTGATGTGTAAGGTTAAGAATAAGAATTCTGTCTCTGCCAACCATTGACCGGTCTAATAGTTTTGCAGCTACATATCCACTCTGGAATGCATCCTGTCCGTAATAGGCCAGGTTATTAGTACTTTCGATATTAATATCAACGAATATATAAGGTATTCTTAATTCATCGCATCTCTTAAGTAACTGTAACGAAGCATCTAAAAAATAGGGATTAAGAACCAATCCATCGGGCTTGCTTTCAATGATTTTGCTGAACTCGTCAATAAATGAATCTTCGCGGTTGATTTTAAAAGTATTGATTTCGACAGTTGAATTAAAATCTTTGATCTCAAGTAAAGCCTGTTCAATGCCCTTTCTTGGCTTTTCCCAGTATGGATTATCATTTTTAGCTTCAGGGATGAGCACAGCGATACGATATAATTTCTTCAACGCAAGAGATTTTGCTAACAGATTTGGCGTATATCCCAGCTTTGCAATAATATTAAGTACCTGTTGCCGGGTCTCTTCAGCAACCTCACCGCGATTATGCAAAACACGATCGACAGTACCTATCGATACAGAGGCCTTTTCAGCAATATCTTTAATTCGTATTTTACCGGCAGGCTCTTTCGTCACAGCAGCTTAATTCAATAAGTTCAGCATGAAGCAAGGAAACAAATATAGTTTTTTTTACAGTTCCGTGTACGAACACGAAAAGTAAAATAAGTGAACATTGTATGTTTTCAGTGACAGGTTTATACATGTTATTCTGAAAAAGGTAACCAATTATCAATGAATTCAGGGAATCCTGATTCTTTTGAGAATATCTTTTCAGGAATATAGAGCATTGCTTCCTGGTCTGATAATTCGTGCGACCAGGGAACTCTTTTATCCCTGACAGCGCCCTTCCCCGTGCAATGGTATTCGCCATAGAAGGCTGTTTTTTCCCGCCAGGGTTTATCCCAGTTATGCCATCCCGCAGGAAGAATATGGTCACTAAGTTCACAGTCGATAAACACTACACGAGCATAATCGCGCCAGGGACGGCCAAGATAAACATGTTGAATGCCGCTATCAGCGATCAATTTACAGTTACGAAATACATAACCATATTTATATCCTTCGGGAGTGGAAGAAGCTGTAATATAGGAATCTTTCCTGCTGCGTATTAAACAGCTATCAAAGAGCACTATCGATTTGCCAAAAATAAAATCGGTAGTACCCTCGATATAACAATGATTCATGTATATTCGGCCCGCACTGTTTGTATAATAGGTATCCTGGTTCCCGATAAAACGGCAGTGTTGGAATATCACTTTATCGCTGTTTACCTCGACAGCGACAGCCTGGCCAACAGGACCTGCAGAATTTTCAAAGGTAATATTCTCAGCGGTAAATAAATCGGCAAGAATGCGGAAACTGCAGGAAGTATGAGTTGTTAATGTATCGTTCCCGACTATTCTGCCGGAATAATCATCGTAAGTAAGGATAGTCTCAGTGCAACTTTCACCTATCAAGGTTACATTTATTTTGGCAGCAGGCAAAACCAGTTTTTCTTTATACACCCCCTTTTTTACATAGATAAAAAATTTCGTGTTGCCGCTATCAGGAACAGCTTCAATTGCTGCCTGCAGTGATGTAAAATCACCTGTGCTGTCATCAGAAACCGTGAAGCTATTTCCGGTACAACCCGAAAGTCTCATGCCGATTGCGAACCAGCACAAAGCAAACACTACGATCAATTTTATAATATGAATCTTAAACTCCGGCATGTATGAATGATCCTGTATTCTATTAAAATCCCACGTTCCTGGAGCGTGGGATTTAATTAATGAGAGCCTCTTCAAGTTTCTACTTTAGCTATACAATCCTAAGCTGAGGCAGAAAAACAGATTATTATTTAACTGCAAACAATTCAGATTGTGTACAGCCTTCACCAACAAGCTGGCACACATACATGCCTGAAGACAACATAGAAGCGTCGATAGAGATCTCCTGGTCTCCCGCCATATAGTACCCTTCTTTGACTGAAATAATCCGCCCGGTTAAATCACGGATAACCGTTGATACACCCATTGGTTGTAACAGGTTGAATTTAACAGTTGCTATTGCTAACACAGGATTTGGATAAATAGCCAGACTCATGATATCAGATGAATAATCAGAAATTGTAATAGGTACATATACATTCGGAATTTCATGATCCAGCACCCATGCCAGTGAATTCTGAAGAATGATGCGGAATGTATCTGTGGCATTATCCATATACATATGATGGATACCCCAGATTACTGTTTTCTTATAGGATGAATCTGCTACCTCATCCATAACCCAAAGCCAGCCATTAAGAGTGCTGCTGGTTTCATCGTCAGCAAATTTGTTGCTTGCTATCATTGTTGCAGCATCAGCTACAGGTGCTGAGGAACTATCCAGGTCAAAACACTGAATATGAGCTTCGTCTCCCTGATCCTCATTGTAAAGAGTTGTCCAGGTAAACTCATCTCCTACACCCCAGTAATCTCCGAAAATCGGATGGTCAACAGCAACAACACCTTTATAGACAAAGTCATAATTTAATTGTGACGAGTCTTTGGCCATTTGCCACCATGCATTGCTTCCTATCAAATTCCATTGTGGGTATGATTTCTTAATAGCATAAGCCTTAAGACAAACAATAGGACATGTTTCAACTCCGATCGGCGATATTTTGCCATGCGATGTTGATCCACCGCTTTCGGTCATAACAACCGCATCGTATTGTTCCCAAGTAGCCTGGTCCCAGTCGCCAATACCGCCGACATTAATAAGTTCTGAAGTTATTCCGGACCATGCATCCTCGACCCAACCCTGAATTTTAATGACATTATCGTCATACACATCTGGCTCAGTTGTAACAGGACTGGCCAAAATAGCTACATTTTGTGCGTAGCTCATTGCAGAGCCCAGCACCAGTGCAAAAAATAAACTGTAAAACTTTTTCATAGCGATAAATTTAAATGTTAGTTATTCTGGATTTGCGTTATTTAGTTCCTTCGTTTGAAGGTTATTTTTATCATCAGTGTCTTCCTTATTTATTTCTTTAATGGTAAATTCTTTATTATTAATTAAGCTGTGATCAACTTTCAGTTCCCCGATGTGTGATAAAATATTCCCTTTTCTTACCCCGTTAAACCTGCAGCCGGAGATATAGATTCCTGTGACAGGAGATCGTTCGTATGCTTTAATCCACAGGGCATAAGCGCTTGCTTCGGATGTAACATGTTCGATGAAGATGTTCCTGACAACAGGGACATAATTGCCAACATCACCTTCTTCATAGTAAAAGTTTATATGGAGAATAGCCTCTTTGACCTGCCCGATAGTAACATTCCGCATATAGATATTCTCGATGACCCCGCCCCGTAATGAGTTGGATTTTATTCGGAGGGCACGGTCAAGGTTGGGACTGTCCATTGTACAATTCTCGATGAATACATTCCTGCAGCCTCCCGTTATTTCACTGCCTATGACGACCCCACCATGCCCGTCTTTCATATGGCAATTCCGCACGATGATATTTTCGCTGGGCACATTCACTCTCCGGCCATCTTCTTCACGCCCCGATTTTATTGCAATACAATCGTCGCCGGTATCGAAAAAGCAATTCTCAATTAATACATCCCTGCTTGATTCGGGATTACACCCGTCATTATTTGGTCCATGGCTGATTACTTTAATTCCCCGTACCGTAACATTAGAGCATAGCACCGGGTTAATTTCCCACATGGGTGAGTTAATAATGGTTACTCCTTCGATCAGAATATTCTTAGTTTGAATAAACTGAATAAAATTTGTACGCATGAAATGACCATCGCCGAATACCCGCTTTTCGGGAGCAACACCTTCTTTTACCATCTTTCCTAAAAGCTCTCTATCGGAATTCTGATTCACCTTTCCTTCGATATTTTCGTCTGATGTATTTCCTTTCCAACCCCACCAGTGACTTGAATCAGCATTACCATCCAGCACTCCTTCTCCTGTGATGGCAATATTTTCAACATCGTTGGCATAAATAAAGGGAGAATAATTCATGAGGTCCATGCCCTCGAAACGGGTTAGTACCACAGGAAGATAGCTGTTTAGCTCTCTGGTGAATAATAGTTTTGCATTTTTCAAGAGGTACAGATTAACACCGCTTTTTAAATGAATTGCACCTGTCAGGTATACGCCGGCAGGAACTACCACTCTGCCTCCGCCATTTTCTGCACAGGTCTCAATAGCAGTTTTAATAGCTTTCGTGCAATCTGTGAGACTATCTGCAACGGCACCGTATTCAGTAATGTAATAATCTTTATCCGGGAATACAGGTGGTACGATCCTCTCCAATATCGGATTAACCATCTCCCAATTGTCGAAACGAGTATCCGATCCGCAAGAGATTACGAAAAGTGGAACAACAAAGATTATTACTATAAGCGCCCTGCTATTTCTCATTGTTGGTCATATTGTTTATATTCAAATACTCATCGGTAATGGCCAGGTATAGTAGTGCACCAATACCTTTAAAATCGTTGACCCTGCGGTCGACCGAAACATAGTATTCGTAACTTCCGTTCGATGTCTCTTCATTCAGTGTTCCTACCTTTACTGTACCTGTCAGGTATATTTTTCCTTCTTTGTCGAAGTATACAAAGCGCTGTTTTAATCCATTAAAAGCTTTTTCAGCTGATAGTTTAAACCGTTCCGGCAGGTAACCTTTCTTATAGGCTTTCAAAAAAGAATAGGCAAACATAGCGGTACACGAAGATTCCGGCCAGTTATCGTTGCGCTGCGGTTTATCAATAACCTGGTACCACAGACCTAATTCTTTATCCTGATAGTTGATGAGGGCACCTGAAACCTCGCTAAGGATATGCAATACTTCAGCCCGTCCAGGGTGGTTTTCGGGAATATAATCGAGCGCATCCACCAATGCCATGGTGTACCATCCCATACCACGACCCCATACTTCAGGTGATTTACCGTTAACAGTGTTGGCCCATATACGTGTACGTGACTCATCCCAACCATGCACAAGAAGTCCTGTAACAGAATCCCTGGTATGATTGTATATTAACCTAATCTGAGAAACAGCTTTGTCGATATATTCAGGTTGATTCATTATATCGGCATACTGAAGCATAAATACATCAGCCATGTAGATACCATCGAGCCACATCTGCCATTCATATATTTTTTTGTGCCAATAGCCTCCGTCCGATGTACGAGGTTGTTCTTTTAATTGATCAACAAGGATACCTGCTGCTTTCAGGTATTTCGGGTCGCCTGTTTTCTTATACACGTATAGCAGCGACCTGCCGGGCAGTATGTCGTCGAGGCGGTATTTTTCTTTACGATACTTGTTTATGGCTATCTCTCCCTTATCATTTAAGAATAGATCGAGCCACTGCTGGACATAGGATATATAGGAATCATCGCCTGTCAGCTCGTAATAATAACAGAGAGCATTTAGAAAGAAACCGTTTGTATAGGTCCACTCTCCGGGTTCGAACATTTCAAGATCAGCAGGACTACTGTATGTATTCATGAATGTTGTTACGACGGTTTTCGCCCAAATCTTTTCAACATTATTTTGTTGTATATAGTCGGAATAATCTTGCAGCAAGGTAACCCTGATTGTCCCTTCATTCGAGACAAATGAATCAATAAGTTCATTCTGCTTCCTATTGTGTTTTGAAATGATAAGTTCGAAAGGTTTTAGCGGTTCATTCCTTTGCATCATGGTTTCAACTCTGATCAAATCGGGCTTGCGGTCTTTGTTGGTATCAAAAAGCTTTGGATAAAGTATGTTGTCGTTATTCAAATCGCGAATTCTGAGCATGCTGTTTATAAAATCAACTTCTCCTAAATACTCTTTAACCTGTTCACAGTTGATGAAAAAATGGTTATAGGTTACTGAATCCTGCACCGAAACAGACACGGTAAAGGGAAGTGTCTGAATATTTTCTCTGTTTCCATTACAAGCGTATATTATGGCCAATAAGAGTAGCAAGGCTGTATATCTTAATCTTATCGTATAGAATATCGATGCGTCTGTGGTTGTCTCCTTGTAGAAATCTGCTTGTCCCATCATAAAACTTTTCATTGATGTTTTAATAATTCTGTAACATAGTCGAAATTCAGCATCTTTTTTTTCGGGAGCATGCAGGAAGATTGCCTTTTTAGGCAGTCTTCCTGCGCTTCTTCAACACAATAATTGCACCCCTTAATTAATCAATAACCCTTTATAAATCAACTACTAAACCTAATATCCCGGATTATTCCCAAACTCCTCGCTGTTGTGTAACGCATCAAGCATAGCCTGGGGAATGAACCGGAGATTATGATACTCCTGGATATTCCTGGCTGCTTCCGGATTATGTGCTCTTACCCTTTCTACAAGTTTTCCTGTACGTTTCAGGTCGAACCAGCGTGTATGTTCTGTTGCAAGTTCACGGGCACGTTCATCGAGGATAAAATCGATATCTAAATCGGCCCCCGAATTAACACCGTAAGTGGAGAGCAAAGCAGCACCATCGTTACCAATTGCCCGTGCATTTGCTAGTGTTAATAAATAGTTGTATGCATCATTACCATTCCCCTGCATCAGGGCCGCCTCAGCAGCTATCAGGAACATATTGGCGAGTCGCTGTGCCCAGACATCCCTTTTTGTCCCGGTTACATCAAGAGAAGAAATAGTATTATCTTTATATTTGCCATTGATCGGATAATAAGCTCTAAGCTGGCTATATGTTCCTGTCGATGGATTAATTTTATACATTTGCTCAATATCGATCACGATGTATTTCCTTTCCGGATGTATAAAGTAGGGCATGTAATAGTCGTGGGAGGGTTGCCCGGCGATTTCAGGAAGATTATATCTCAACCTCATATATTGGGTAGTATCGATAGCATGTTTTGAAAAAACTATAGCTGTATCACCGACATTGAAAAGAGGTGTTCGTTCCAGGGCCGGATCCCAATCCACCAATACGCCATTGAAATAAAACTCTGTTTGATAGCCGGTTTCAGAGGTTGCATCCAACCGGTATTGCGGTATTCTGGTTTCGTCGTTGGCAAACCATACTTTCTGGAACGAGTTCCAGCGCTGATCGATAGTTTCGTCGTATAATTCTATAAAGAAGCGTGTCGGCATCCATCTCAGGAATCCTCTTCCGTTCTCTATATCTCTGGCCATTCCCCATCCGGAGCTTGGTAGTTCTTCATAGCGGATCTGCCACATTACAAGCCCTGAATTCCCCCCCTCACGCTGAATAAATCCGGGTTGATTATCCCATAGTACAGGTAAGCCAGTATTATCATCAATACTCGCCTGATTTCGGAGGCCAGGACTCATATAAACAGGGTTGTCGGAATAAACTACAGGCCAGATTACCTCACTATTTACGTTGTTATCCAATGCCCAAAGTTCATCCCAGCTATTAATAAATGATAAACCATAATTATCGATTACCCTGTCGGCATAGAGTTGAGCATTAACATAGTCGTTGCGGGTAATATACATTTGTGCGAGGAATGCTTCAGTGATCATTTTATTTATTCGCCCGTACTCATGGTGCAGCTCTGCAGTACCATCTGATTCGAGCTGTTCAAATATTCCAAGGGCTGTATTCAGATCGTTAAAAATCACTTCATAAAAATCATCGACCGAGGAGCGTGTTGCGGTATGAGTAGCCTCAGTACATGGCTCTGTGGCAAGGTAAACACCGCCCCAGGTTTCAACAATCTGCCAGTAATAATGAGCCCTCAGAAATAATACCTCAGCTTTTCTTTTCTGAAGAAATGCTTTATCCTCAACCGGGGAGTCATCGATATTTGCCAGGATAAAATTACAGGTGTTAACAGCGACATAGAGTTCGTACCATATTGCAGCAGAGCGAGCCTGCTCTTCTCCAGTCAGGGCGCTTGCATAAGTACAAAAGCCTGGTGAACGGTTATCCAACCCCCTGCAGTAAATGTCAGTTCCTGCTTCGGTATAATCCCATCCATTCTCGCGACCATACCATACCCGTAGGCCCAGGTATGCTCCTCCTACAATTCCATCGATCTTCTCTGCCGAACTCATATATGACTCAGCCGTTTCGATTGATAATGGATTCTCTGTCAGATATTTTTCGCACGACACTGTGATGAACAGAGTTATTATTAAGAATGCCAGTATTTTTTTCATAGTTATATTTTTTCTTTGATTCATCTGAGTTAGTTGTATATCGTTTAAAAATCGACATTCAGGCCGAAGGTGTAAAAGCGGGCCAATGGCCATTTTAAAGAACCGTCACGTTCCGGGTCAATTCCCTTCATCAGCTTGCTATAGAGATAGGCTGTATTCTTTGAACTTATATAAACTCCTACTCCTGAAAGCGGCAGATTCTTGAACCATTTAGCAGGCAGGTCGTAGCTCAATGTGATCTGTCGCAGCTTTATAAAGGATGCTTCTCGATATTTAAGTACCGACTCAAAATCAAATTCAGTTATTGACTGGTCGAAGCGGGGAAATTCGTTCGTTGGATTATGTGGAGTCCAGTAATCGACCGCCAGCATGTTGTCACGTAGACGTGAATCCCATTCATAGGCATCGGCTTCAACCATTTGGCCCCATTTTGCATATATACTGAATGATAGAGATATTCCTTTATAGGTGATGGTATTATCGATAGTTCCCATCCATTTGGGTCGTTCGCTGCCAAGAATGGTTTTATCCAGGTCATTGATTGTATCGTTACCATCGAGGTCGGCAACTAAAATATCTCCCGGAAGGTATGAATCAGCCCCTGTGTATAGCGTATCGGCCTGATCAATCTGACGGATCCCGGTCATCTGGTAATCATAAAATACATCGATCGGATGGCCAACGAACCAACCATTAGCTATATCACGGTCTACGCCCGAAACAAGTTCAGTGATCTTTTCACGGTTTGCAGCAAATGTGATATTGGTTGTCCATCTGAAATCTGACTTGTCAATGTTAACAGTCTGCAGGGAGAGTTCAATACCCTTTGTTTGTGTTTCAGCGGAATTGGCATATACACTGAAATACCCGGTTGATGGAGGAAGCCTGTCTTCCATCAGAATATTCTTGGTATTTGCCAGATACAGATCCAGGTTTCCCGAAATACGGTTTTTAAGTATTGAAAAATCAAGACCGGCATTTACCTGGTTGGTTCTTTCCCATGTCAGGTTTTTAGATACAAGTGTAGTAGGCCTGTATGAATATATTGGAGTTGTATTGTCATCCTCACCAAATTCAACCCATAGGGGCCAAATGTTCACTCCTCCGAAAACCTCGTATGGATCGATAGATGCATTTCCTGTGCTTCCGTAGCTTAACCGCAACTTTAAATCGTTAAAAATATTCCTCGAGTTTTCCATAAAGGATTCCTCACTTATTCTCCAGGCAAAACTAACAGCCGGAAAGTATTGCCATTTATACCCGGGAGCAAGCTGAGAGGCACCATCGGCGCGGATAGCGCCATTAACGATGTACTTACTGTTATATGTATAGTTGATTCTTCCCAGAAAAGACACTAGCGCCTTTTCCGTTAGCATACTCATAATCTGATCCGTAGACAGGTCATTGGTCCCCAGATTGTACCAAAGACTGCGTATTTCTTTTTGCTCATAACCCGTGTATTTATAGTATTCATCACGATTAAACTGCATCTCATGCACAGCGGTGACGATCAGACGGTGGGCACCAAAACCTTTATTCAACGTTAACACGTTGTTCCATGTGTAACTGCCTTTGTCCCAAATTTCGATACCGTTCTCGGTTATAGCTGATTCCGGATCTTTTTGCGGGTACATCCAGCCCTTACGTTCCATCGAATAATCAACTCCAAGGGTAGATCGAAGGTTCAACCCCTCAATAATCATCAGGTCACCATATACAGAAGAAAACAGACGTGTCAGACGGTCTTCCTCTTTATCGTCAACTGTAGCGAGAGGGCTTGTCCTTGGACTTGGTGCAGCAGGTAACCATATATAATTTCCGAGACTGTCATACGGTTCGACCATAGGAGAAAGCCTTACGCCATTAGTGAATACACTATAGTTTGACGAGCTCACATCGGCCCCGTTAAGAATTTTGTATGTTATCTGGGTTAATGTACCAGCGGTTAAGTGCTTGTTCACCTTGGCATCGAGGTTAAGATTAGCCGTATATCGTTTAAAATCGTTTTCAATTACGATACCTTTTTCATCAAAATATGAGATTGAAGCGTTATAGGTTACTTTTTCCGTTCCCCCCATTACACCAAGATGATGGTCTTGCTGATAACCTTTGCGGGTGATGAGGTCCTGCCAGTCGGTAGAAACATTATTGATATACCCGTTATACTCAGCAGTGCCAAATACAGAACTTGGATCAGGTTCGGTTTCCCAATTATCAAGATTCACATAATCACGATAGGCATCTATTTTAGCTGTATAATATTCATCGCGGCTAAACACAGGAATTTTCTGTGAAGGTTCTGTTATACTGTAATATGTATTATAGTATACCTTGCCTTTACCCTCGGAACCCTTTTTGGTAGTTATCAGGATTATCCCGTTCGTTCCGCGGGAACCGTAAATAGCTGTAGATGCAGCATCCTTAAGAATTTCGACAGAAGCAATGTCGTTGGAATTGATATCCACCTTTGTACCCATTGGAATGCCATCGACGATTACCAATGGATCGGATTCTGCCCTCAGGGAACGTTTGCCACGAATAAGCATATCGACACCTGCGCCGGCACGTCCGTTGGAAGCTGTAACATCGAGGCCGGGAACTTTTCCCTGCAAGGCTTCGAGAACGTTATTCGATTTTACTTCAGTAAGCGCGTCACCTTTTACAGAGACAATGGCGCCTGCGATATCGCTTTTCTTCATGGAACCGTAACCTACTACGACTATTTCATCAAGGCCCACAATATCGGGAGTAAGTTCCATGTTAATGACCGATTGTTCCCCCACTGCGATTTCCTCGGTAACCATTCCAACCAGTGTGAATGTAAGAATCGACTGTGAAGAGGAAACCACAATGCTATAGTTCCCTTCAATATCTGATACCACACCATTGCTTGTTCCTTTTTCAACAATAAGAACTCCCGGCTGTGGCTCTTTATCGACGGAAGAAACTATGGTTCCGGTAATAGTCCTCTGGGCATTAAGGTTTACAGTTGCCAGGAGCAAAAGCAACAATAATCCGAACGGATGCTGTACTTTTTTAATAAAAAACTGTGTCATAGATCGTATCATATTAGTATCTGTTAGGGTAATTATCTTATATTAATGATGTGATCAGCAGAAAAAGAATTGCGATAAGAATTATCAGCCCACCTATTATAAAATAGGACATATGGCGAATTGATTTTTTAACTTTTTCCATGCAATGCCTCTTTCTGTTAAATTCTTTGAATTCTATCCGGGATTAAAAATATCCTTTAACATAAGTATTGGGTGTGGATAGATTTCCAAAATGCAGGGTATAGCGTACCAGAAAGAGGAAAAAAATCTCAAAATGCGGGTATAAAAATACCAGAAGAGACTCTAAAATGACAGAAATACAATTACTTAATTTAAGAATTATTAGTGAATAATCTGAAATAGGAAAGGGATAAAATTTAAGGCCTTTTTTAGTATTGAATTGCTATCAACATATTACCTGTTAAAATATGGAAGTGCATTGCTCTTTAATATAATGTACAGGTTGCTGAAGGCGCATACAAAAAATTTCGTCGCCAGTTGACTCTGTTTCACGAATGAATTCATACGGCAGCGGGGGGCTTAGAATTATTGGCTTTTGGCAGTTAGCCGTTAGTTGCCTCGTGCCAAATACTCAGGACTATAAAGGATGAAATCGGATGGCAGTAAAGTTTTATAAGTGACACGAATGGATTCGTGCGGCAGGGGTATTAGCCACACGAGAGGACTCGTGCGGTCAATGTCGTTAAGTTAAGGTCATATTCCTCTGGAATTTAGCCCCTTATATCTTCT
>CAZWIU010000063.1:0-24023 GCA_964634105.1 uncultured Bacteroidales bacterium
ATAATTGATAATAAGGCTTTAACAAGATAATGTTATTTCGAACTCACGTTATTTACCTATTAAAACTAATAATTTTAAATGTAAAACCGGGCATAAAAGACAGAACTCATTGACTCTTCATTAACCAGACACTATTTATGAGCACCCGGCATCGTTGTTTAAATCTGGGACGGATAAAATGAGAAACTGGTTAATTGATAATCCGATTAGCTGGATTAATGAAGAAGTTGAGAACTGAGGTCTAACCAAAACACTTTAAAGGCTATATAGCCAAGCTGATAAACAATCATTGCTGTCCGGGTAAAACGAATGGATAATCCTAACGCATGGTTATAGCAAGAGTTATTAGCATTTTTGATTATTGGGCTCAACCAATTAAAATTAGAATTTATGCCACAAGGACACTACGATACAATGGTTTCACAAATATGCAACAGGCTAAAAATAAACTTCTTAGTGTTTTCTTTGAGCCCTGGTGATTTAGTGGCATATAAATTTTTTGACTTTTACCGGACAACAGTGAATAAACAATTGAACAATGTAAGGCTTTGTTACTGTGAATCCGGCAATAAGCATCCATCCCGGAGATTTGGGATTACGATAAACTCTGCCATCAACTACTTAATCGTCATGGTAAGTCCGGCACAGAGGATATGCGAGGTAAGCGGATTGCTTTCGTAGAATTCCTGTTGATACTTATAGCCAATTTCCGCCTCCAGGAATTTTGTTATTTCATATTTAATTCCCCCTGACAGGCGAAGCTTTTCCTCGTAGGCTGCCCATTCCGGACTCAGCGTATAAAACATTTCAGCAGAAACTGCCGGAGAGATTTTCCAATCCTTCGTTTTATACCGCACAGTAATCTTATGACGATGCTGTGCTAACGGTATATATCCAAGTTCCGAGCTTTTCATGTCGGTATACTCTCTGTGATACAATGCACGATATGTAAATTTAAATCCCGCAAGCTTATGGGATACTTCCCCGTATATACCATACCGGTTTGTTTGCCTTGTTCTGTCAGGTTTTTCGAAGTCGGCCTGGTATCGGTAGTTCAGTCCAAACCTGAAAAGTTTAAGAACAGGAGCAGAAACATCAGCCTCGGCTAAAAAACCCTCAAAACGGGAACTATTGTCCCATAATCGTACTTCAGGCACCAGCGACACATCGATAAGATTGAAAAGTTCGGTTTCCAATCCGATCGTATACCAGCTCCGAAGGTCCTGCTGCTGGCCCCATAAAGTAATTGATAATGCCAGGGTAAAAACACTGATAGCAATTTTCCGGATCATTCGAGGATATTATTTAAGTATGATGATATCCGGAACTTCCACAATCTGGTCTTTGCCTGTAATCTCGACCGTTTGCATAACAGCTACCATTTCATCGGTGAAAAGGTTGGTAGAATCATCGGAATAAGCAAATACCGTATAACTACCCTCCCTCAGGTAGTTGAATTCATAACTGCCGTCGTAATTTGTTTCGAATTTGTCGCCATACACATAATCGTCGCCATATATCAGGTAAACATCCTCCTTGGCACCAGGATACTCGTCGCGGAGGATTGTAAAATCGCCATTATATTCACGGGTAATAACCTTGCCCCGTATAGTTGATGTACCTCCCACACCAGGTCCTTTTTCGCAGGATGAAAAGCCTGTTAACATGGCTGCAACTAAACCAATAATTTGTATCGACTTCATGTTAATTAAGTTTTATGATTTTTTTAGATTGTATCGCATTCTCGCTTACCAGCCGTACTGTATAAATTCCGGCTTTCACAGCCTGACCAGTATGATCAGTTCCTTCCCAGTCGAGCCAGTATGTACCTTCCGGGAGATAATCGTCGGCCAGCACTTTAATAAGGCTACCATTAATATCAAGGACCTCCAACCGGTAGTTCCCATTTGTTGATACCATAAACTCAATGGTTGAGTAATCGCGGAATGGATTTGGATAACAATCAAATGATGATGTGATCATATCCATAGGGCCGGAAACAGGAATATCAAGGACACCATGATTTGCCTTTCCGGGCGTGCCGCCTATTCCAACGGCTTCCCAGTTTTCTCCCCGTGTATTATCAAGGGATGGATCTTTTAATTCTATCGAAGCTCCTGTCCCATTTGCATTTTCAGGCCAGGGGTTGTATACATAATAGTCGACCGCATCCATTACGTTGCTCTGATTGTCATAAAGTCGCAACATATCGCCATTGCTGCTAAGTCCGAAAGGCATATCGCCGACAGAATTAGTAACTCCCGGATTAAAATCCCTGAAATCGTCGAGGTTTTTACAGATAACGATATATTCTCCGGGGACCAAGATTGTACCTGCCTGAAAAAAATAGCCTGAATCGGGGCCGCTATCACTCAGCAGCCAGCCGTTCAGATCGACAGTTGCTGATCCGTTATTGACCAGCTCTACCCAGTCTTTTGTATCCCTCTCAGGAGATGAATTATAGTTGATCTCATTGATCACAATTGAGATGTCATCAATGGTTGCCTCGGCAAAAACAGCCGTAAAGTTACCGGCGGCTTCCATATTGTACTGGATGGACATAGCGGTGGAGTTTACCGTTCCTTCCCAACGAACAAATTTATAGCCTTTCTTAGGTATGGCAGTCATAGTGATGGGAATATTCTCAAAATAAATTCCCGTAAAAGGATATTCACCGGGACAAATTGTATTCAGCTTAACACGACCTGCATCATCATCCGATACATCGATCGTAATCTCCAGCTCTTGTCCAAGTGAAAACTGGTCATGTAAATGCTGCCGGCAATAATCAGGGCGATAAAGTCCGAATATCTTTCGATTATAAATACGGTTCAGCCATTCCTCATAAGAGCCCCACCAGCGGTTGAAGTGGTACACTATTTCATTATCGTACAGCGCCTGCAAAGAATCAAGATCAGAAAAAATACGAGAAGGATGAAAATCGAGATTCAGCCGGTCGCAAAACTGCAGGATGAAATAATTTCTGAACCCGGAATTGGATACCATCCTTCGCAGAAACAACGTGGACCATGCAGGATTTGGCCAGCCTGTACCATATTGGTACAGAGCAAATTCAACTGTATTGGCCTGGTAATCGGTTGAATTCCATATGCCGAAACCGAAATCAGTGTCAAAAAGGATCCATCGCCATTTGCTGTCATCGGCAAGGGTATTCCAGAATTTGATATTATTCCCGGGCCAGTCACGATTGTTCAAATAAATTTCTGTAAGCTGATACTGAATAAAATTATCCAGGTCGATCTGATTACATACCCAGTTGTAATCGGCATTATCCTGCAAGGTAGAATGAGTATTCAGAAAATCGATGATGCGCAGATAGTCAGTATTCGTACCATCAATGATGTTACCTTCATTTTCCAGGAGGTTAACCGAATCGGGTTCTACCAGGTGATTTTCGGCAATATAATTCACGTTGACCTTTTCACGGATATTCAGCAATCCCCAGTATTCTCCGTTAATATATACAGCTGATGGCTGAAACGCCTGCCGGTCGATGTTCATATTGCGGGTAAGGCCTGTCATAAAACAGTCGTGGAATTGCAGCCCCATATTGTCATTTCCTGAATTGCGTAATACAAAAGATTCAAATTCCCCGATAGGTTTATCGTTGAAAATTTTATACCTGAATGAACCTTTACCGTATTCCCTTCTTGCAAAAAGAGCAACCGATTTCTGATCGTTACCCCGCGACCAGCCACCAAATACTTTTATCCCCGCACCCTGATCAATTTTTTTTGCTCCCTGCGTATCGAATAATTCAACATAAACAGGTCGTTCCCAATCCTGCCAGAAGTTGGCGCCAAAATATGGAAAACTGGCTTCGTAACTGGGGCCAAAAGCAAAGATCCCATAGTCATTGTCCCATAAATTGTACGGGTTGGTAGAAAGGCAAACAATCGGGAGATCATGATCGAGGTTTGTTACATATGTATTTGCACACACGCGACCCGGAAGAATATTATGCTTCAGAACCCTTGCTTTTATAACCTGATCTGTACCGACATAGATAGGACCTGTATATCGCTGGCTCCATTCTTCAGGATCTGAACCATCGGTAGTATAGTAGATTGTATCGGTTGGATTTTTTGTGGAGAGGGTAACAGTAACGCCACCCAGATGTTTCCCGCCGATAGGAGAAAAGGTTACCGGGTTGCCCATATATTCCAACATGCCGGCGGTAGAATTTGCCGCACCGGGAGTAGGTTCTTCAAAATAATACCAGGCAGGATTACCATCGGGTTTCCTTCCATAGGAAATATCGTCCGGCAGGTTAATGGCCCCACATGAATCTACCAGTGTACCAGCAGGGCTGAAAAGATAAAAACTCTCGCCATCAGCATCCAGCTTAAAATTCGTATGATAGTGTTGATACTCATCAAACGACAAATAGGAAGAGACATCGTTCGTTCCGGGGGTAGTCCTTCCGATAGTAAGAAAAGGAATCAGAGTAAGATCGCTGGAAGTTGAACTGTTATTATGAATCTGAATCGTAATAATATTTAATCCTTCATTCAGTACTATATCAGGCCTCTCTATATTAAAGTACTCAGGCGATCCGCCCTGATACATCAGCGCTTCGCGATCCCTGTCTGCAAACCGGTTATATTTAATGAGTTCGCCTTCTTTTCCCAGGTTAGCACGGGCTACCTCGTATTCGTTAATATATGCAACAAAACCATCATCATAATCAACACTGAGGATAAGCTCTTTGATATCAGAAATATTACTGATGGTAAATTTCTTCCGGAGAAAAATGCATGGGGCAGAATTTAAAATGGTAGCGTCATCATTATCACCATATCCGAAACCACTAATCCCTTCATTCCATCCTGCATCGTTAAAGTCAGGTTTATGCCAGGAGGTTCCAATATCGTTGGAAGGTACATAATACTTCCATGTATCTCCTTTATCAATAACGGTCTGGTAGGTGATCGTATATGTCTTCCTGTTTTTTCCCGAGGCAAACACCAACATGCGGCTGAATGGATCTATTGTACATGCCGGAAATGTCCATTGTGTTGTATTCGTTATTACATCGGTAAGTGAATACCCGGTAAGGTCCAATGAACTGCTTCCGTAATTATATAATTCAATCCAATCGGAATATTCATTATCCTCATCGACAATACCGCTAATATTCGATGATACGAATTCATTAATAAGGACCTGTGGTTTAACCTCCAGCGAAGTGAATGTGAAAATCAGAAAAAAAATTAATAAGCGCATCAGGAATGTATGATTTAGCGAAATTGTTAAAATATTTAATTTAACAAAAGACTCTACGAAATAATATTTCATTTGTTATTATATTCAGGAATGATTTTTGTTTCTTTGCAAAAAAAAATTGAACCTACAGCAACAAGTTTATAATTTTGACGTATTGATATAGCAAAAGAAAGATTTTTTAATGAAGGTGATGATAACGGGGTGGGCGAAGCGCAGATTTGTTTTCCCATTAATTAAAGCAATCAAAGCAGGTATTTCGGTTGAAAGATTGGCAGTTTCGCTGGCATTAGGTATTACTGTCGGGCTTATTCCTTTATATGGTTTTACAACTCTTCTTGTGGGAGGCATCGCACTCTCGCTGCGATTAAATTTTGTAGCCATGCAGGTTGCACATTATATTGTTCATCCTATCCAGATTGCGCTCTTAATCCCTTTTTTAAAAATGGGTGATGCAATCGTGAAGTCGGGTGATATTTCGTTCACGGTACATCAATATATATATTTATTCAAAACCGATTTCTGGACAGCGCTCCATGATCTATGGCTGGTAAATCTTTCCGCAGTATTTATATGGTCGATCGTTGCAGTTCCCCTGTTCCTGCTTTTATACTATTCGATACGATATTTGTGCAGAAAGCATCTGCTCAGGTTTAAGCCTGTACATGCCTGAAAATAGAGATCAGTTTTTCTTCCTCCTTCTCCCAGCATAATTCATTGGCTGCATGCTCGATATTCTTTCTGAATTCTGAGTCTACAGTTACTGTTGTAAGCACGGAGTTTATTAATTCTGCAAGCTTCTGAGGATTTCTTTCAGCAAGTATTCTGCCTACCCGGTAATTTCTTACAATAGCTGACATTTCGGGAAGATCGGAAATGATTACAGGAATTCTCGCCTGGATATAATCGAACAATTTATTAGGCAGCGAATAACGATAGTTAAGGCCAAGATCTTCTTCGAGGGAAATTCCAACATCTGCTTTTGCTGTATATCTCCACAGGACATCTGCCGGTATGCGGCCCAGGAATTTAACTTTCTCATTTAACCCAAGTCTGGCGGCAAGCTGTATCAGGTTCTCCCTGCAATTACCATCGCCAATAATCCAGAGAATGGCTGAATCGATATATACCATACTGTGAATTGCAAGCTCCAGTCCCCTTCCAAGGTTAAGGGCCCCCTGGTAGATGATCACCCGCGTATCGCTGTTCCCGGTGATTCCGGCAAGTTCGCCAGCAGATCTGAAATAACTGAGATTACGAATCGTTTCAAAATGTACATGATATTTATCTTCATAAAACTTTGCTATAGAATCGCATACCGTGAACCTGGAATCAATCCCAGGGATGAAGGTTTTTTCAATGCAGAGCCATATTTTTCTGATCAACGGGCGATTCACCAATTCAGGTAATTCAGGAAATAGTTCATGGGAATCATATATCAGCTTTTTCTTTCTTATCCTTGCAATTATTGAACAAGCGGGTAATGTATCGAGATCGTTTGAAAGAATGACATCGCATTTACATTTCAGCAAAAAAATAGCAAGACGAATATTCAGGTTTGCATAAAAGAGAGGCCCTTTATTAAACAACAGCTTAAAGCGCCTGGTTTTGTATGGCCTGTCGGTTATCGGTTGGGAGTTCTTCAGCATGCGACCTGCTATAACCACCTCATAACCGTTTTCAGAAAGTGAGACAGCAATTTTATGAATCCTGTTATCGGTGAAGATATCGTTTGAAACGACCGAGATAATGCGTGTCAAGCTATCAGTTTTTAATGATCATCTTCATCAGGAGATCCTGAGAAGCAATTAGACTTTCATTCACATCACAAAACTATTGTATATTTACGACAATTTAAAAAACATGATCCGGATTCAGGCTGATTTTCCTCTGCAGGCATATAATACATTCGGAATAGAAGCAATAACCTCCTTTTATACCGAAGTCTCTTCCATCGATCAGATCCGGGAACTTATGGCGACTGATGTATTTAATAAGTATCCGCACTTTATCCTTGGCGGAGGGAGCAATATCCTGTTCAAACAAGATTTTCCGGGCCTAACTATTCACCCCTTAATTAACGGAACTGAAATAACCGATGAAGACACCTCACATGTTTATTTAAAAGCCGGAGGCGGTATGGCATGGGATGAGCTGGTTCAATATGCGGTGGAAAATAATTGGGGAGGTATTGAAAATCTTTCGGGAATACCTGGTACCGTTGGGGCCTCTCCCATACAAAATATTGGGGCGTATGGAGTTGAAGTAAAAGATGTAATTGTCGCGGTCGAAGGAGTTAATCTGGAAAATGGCAAGACCATTATATTCGATAACACCTCATGTAAATTCGGATATCGTACAAGCGTTTTTAAAGAAAAGCTGAAGAACAGGTTCCTTGTATGCAATGTCACTTTCAGGTTGACCAAAACACACCACGCGCTCATAACAAAATACGGAACCATTGAAAAAGAACTTGAAAAATATACAAAGAGAGATATAGCAACAATCCGTAAGGTTGTCTGCGAGATCAGGAATGCAAAATTGCCCGACCCTGCCCTGCTTGGAAACGCCGGCAGCTTTTTTAAAAACCCTGTGGTCAGTGAGGATAAAGGCAAGGAGTTGAAAAAGAAATATCCTGAAATACCTCAATACCCATCTGATAAAGGTTGTGTTAAGCTCTCGGCTGCATGGCTTATAGAGCAGTCTGGATGCAAGGGAATACAGCTTAACCGCGCAGCATCGCATACTCTTCAACCCTTGGTACTTGTGAACCTTGGCGGTGCATCAGGAAGGGAGATCCTAGGGCTTGCTGCCTATATTGAGCAAAGAGTACGTGAAGTATTCGGAATCAATCTCGAGAAAGAAGTAAATATAATTTAGGCCGGCGAGGAAAATCATTTTGCATACAGACTTCTTTACAGTTCAATCATTCCCAGCTGTCTGATGTTAAATATACTCTGTCTTAAATTCAAATAAACTGGAAGGATCGTTCATTTATTCCCGTATAAACGATCTCCTGATTTCTTCCCGGAAGTTGATAAACGATAGTGTTTAAAATCTTGAAATTGAATAAATTTATTTACTAATGTTCAACCTAAATAAGATCTATCTATGAAAAATCCAGGCCATGCTCTATGTTTATACAGGACTGTTATTTTTATACTGCTGTTTTGTATCGGGAACTTTACTTATGGCGCCTTACCAAAGGTACTGCTTCTTGCTGCTGATGAAAATGCTTATATTGTGGATGTTCAGTCAAAATTGACCGCAACCGGATTGTTCAGCAAGGTGGATATCTTCAATATAAGATTTAGTACACCGGGCGTAGATACTTTGCTCCGGTATAATGCTGTGCTTTTATGGACAAACTATATGGCACATGACGGTGAATTACTTGGCGACAATCTTGCAGCATATATTGAAAGTGGAGGAGGTGTAGTTGACGCAGTGAGTGAAATTGCTCAAATCCCTATCTCAGGTAATTATGACTCATCGGCCTATCGTTGTATTTTCCCGCTCGACCGTAATTATGGAGACGTCAGAACACTCGATTCTGTATTACTGCCCGAACACCCTGTAATGAAAAATGTATTGGCATTTCACGGAGGAACAGCAAGTATATCATCATCCGACTCACTTGCACCGGGTTCATATATTCTTGCACTGTATGATAACGATGCTATTTTTGCAGCAGCTAAAGAAGGAGTCGGACAAGCGAAGGCTCGCAGGGTATCGCTGAATTTCTTTCCACCTTCATCCGATGTCTATGCAAATGGATGGAAACCGGCTACCGACGGCGCATTAATCATGGCCAACGCCCTTGTCTGGGTTTCAACTGTGCATAATACCCTTCCGGCTGTTCTGATCGGGGGATCCAATAGTAATGCCAGCTGGGTAATCGACGTCAAAGATAAACTGCTTGCTACGGGTATGTTCAGCACAGTAGATACAATCAATCTGAGGTTGAACACTCCTTCATTCAGTACCCTTCAGCAATACAATGCTGTTCTGTTTTGGGGTGACCAGGATTATGCAGATTCTGCCTTACTGGGGAACAACCTGGCATCATTCATCGACATGGGAGGACTTGTGGTTGATGCCCAGTTTGCACTTTCCACATCCTATGAGATTGGCGGACGTTTTAGAAGCGAAGAGTACCAGTGCCTGCTGCCCGATGAAGAGGAGAGTGGTGTTTTGCGCGCATTGGATACGATTGAAAAACCCGGCCATGCGATTATGAACGGAATAATAAGTTTCAACGGTGGTTCGAGCAGTTATCATACCACTTCACAGGATCTGGCTCCCGGAGCCTATGTTATTGCCCGATATGATAATGATGATATTCTGGTTGCCGCAAGGGACAGCGTTGGTCCAAAGGGTGTCCATCGTGTGTCGCTGAATTTCTTCCCTCCTTCCTCCGACATGCGCGGTGATTTTTGGGATGCATCAACGGATGGGGCAAAAATAATGGCCAATGCACTGATATGGGGGTTGGGAAGTAATGTTGATAACTGCCTGAATTTTGATGCTGTCGACGACTATATCGAAACACAGATAGATCCTGATGAATCATTGCCTTTCTCCTGGATTTCTTCCATCTTAATAGCTGATGATGAGGAGGAAAAAATGATTTTCGGAACCTGTACGAACACTGGAGAATGGGATGGGATGTGGTTTGAGGTTGATCAGTTATATCTTCGTTTTTATACCAATTTTGGTGAATTCTACTCGATTGATAAGGTTCCTATAAACGAATGGTGCAATGTCGCTCTTACCTTTGATTCAGTAACTTTTAAAATCTACATGAACGGATTATTACAGAATGAACTCGATATCGATATGTCTGAAGTTGAAGGCGGTAAGCTTCATATCGGATCTATTGGTTCAGGTGAAACATCAATGTATATGTTCAATGGAAACATGGATAATATCAGTATATGGGACAGGGCCCTTACTCAAGATGAAATTATCAAATTTCAGAACAGGAAATTTTGCGGAACAGAGCGGGGTTTGGTTGCCTATTACGACTTTGACCAGGGAATCGCAGGCGGGGATAACCCAAACGACACCCTCCTGCTCGACCGGTTGACCGGACCCTATGAAAATTTGGGTGATACCCGGCACGGAGTGCTTCACAATTTTGCACTGACCGGAGGAACTTCCAACTGGATTGGATCAGTTGCCTATACCTCTAACAACATACCACTGATTCAGGCAAGCCGGGTTCATTTTGGAGAACCTGCTGCGGGAATGGTCAATATAAGCTGGACGAGAGGTAACGGCGAGAAGTGTGCTGTCTTCATGAAGCATGCTTCGGCCGGGACTGCCTTGCCGAAATTTGAAGCTACCTATAATGCCGATCCCCACTTTGGCGATGGGTCCCAGATTGGTACATCGGGTTGGTACTGCATTTATAATGGCACAGGGACCAATACCACTGTAGCGGATCTGACAAACGGAGAGACTTATATAGTTCATGTATGCGAATATAACGGTGACCCGGGCAATGAGGATTACAATACAAATAAGGATATTGAAAATCCTGCAACTATTGTGCTGAATATTATTCCGGAAGGAATAACTCAACAAGGCAACGAGGTAAGAATTTATCCGAATCCCGCTCATGAATACCTGGTGGTTGAATATCCCGGAAACGTGGATTTAACGTATCAACTATATGATATTACAGGCAATAAAATCCAGGCAGGAAAGATCACCGGAACTGCTATCGATATTTCTGGACTGAAGCCGGGTATGTATATACTGGATATAAACCATTCGAATAAGTTTAAGATTGTAAAGCAATAATAGCAATACAATTAAGTAATCCGATAACACTTTAAACCACAAAGGGCACGATGTCTGCCAGTTGGCTTGCAAAAGTTCGCCAAGGGCACAAGAAATTAAATCTTTTTATAATTTGTGATCTTCGTGCTCCCGGCAAAGCGGGACTTTGTGCACTTGGTGGTTTAATAATTTTTTATGTGCTGTTAGCCCAGGGGTGTGGCATCGACATAGTAACTCTGGTGGATCGGTGATGTTCCAAAGACCCTAAAAAGAATAAGATTCACTATTAACCTTCACATCCATTGCTGTCCGGGTAAAACGAATGGATAATCCTAACGTATGGTTATAGCAAGAGTTATTAGCATTTTTGATTTAGTGGGTTTAAACAATTAAAATTAGAATTTATGCCACAAGGACACTACGACACAATGGTTTCACAAATATGCAACAGGCTAAATATAAACTTCTTAGTGTTTTCTTTGAGCCTTTGTGATTTAGTGGCATATAAATTTTTTAACTTTTACTGGACAACAGTGCCTTCACATCTTAACAATTCTGTCCCTTAACAATGTTTCAGAACGTTTTTTAAACCGGAAGTAGTAAGCCCCCTTTTTGGAATCGGTGGTATTTTTATCGTTCAACCGTTCCAGTATCTTCAGCGACAGTACTTTTTTCCGGAAATTACCCGGATCAAATTTACGTTGAAATATTGCATCGTATAATTGCCTCAATTGTAATAAGGTGAAGCGCGATGGAAGCAGATCCTCCCCGATCAATTCATGGCTTGCTTTCTGTTTTAGCTTTTCGTGAGCAGCCTCGACCATCCTGTCGTGGTCGAAAATAAGCTTAGGTTTAGTGTCGAGGGGGAACCAACTTGCACCATGTGCTTCAACAAGATCGCGATCGTGTTTATCGATCCGCATCATAGCGAAGAACACCAGACTGACCACTCTTCCTCCTGGGTCACGATTTAGTTCGGAGAAAACGTGTACCTGCTCCATATACACATCTTTCAGCCCTGTTGTCTGCAACAGAACGCGTGATGCTGCCTGTTCAACAGTCTCTTCCTCTCCGACCCATCCGCCCAGCAGCGACCACCCACCTTCTCCCGGTGTCATTTTTCGACGGAACAAAAGAATCTGGAGAGTCTGGTTCTCATACCCGAAAATGACGCAATCAACCGCAATGTGATGCTTGATACTTGTATATTGTGATATGGTCATGAATAATCTGAAATGCATGAGGTTATCTCAAACTAATTTGTTTACCTCATTACGAAGGATTCTGTCTGCCGAGCTCCCCACCAGAGAATTTGGTTGCCGGCGGAAACGTCAGTGCAGGCAGGGCTTCGCTCGCGATAACGTTTGAGACACCTCTATCCTTAAGTTATTATGGAACAACCTGACACCTTATGCGACAATGCCCAAATGACTCATTGAATAGTTACAAACTTCAGCACCATAAGATGTGAATATGTTTCTCCCGGCCTCAGAACCGTTGAAGGAAAATTCTCATGGTTCGGCGAATCCGGAAAACGCTGCGGTTCAAAGAGAAGTCCTGACCTGTATTTATATACTTTCCCCGATTTTCCCGCAACGGTACCATTCATAAAATTACCGCAATAGAACTGCACACCAGGTTCAGTACTATAATATTCGATACATCGTCCGGTAGTTTCTTCCCATACTTTAGCAACCAGCGATAGCTGTCCGGCCGAATCTTTATTTACTACCCAGTTATGATCATATCCCAGGCCATTCCTGAGTTGTTCATTATCCTGATCAATGTCCTGTCCAACTTTCTTTCCCTGACGGAAATCGAAAGGAGTGTTCTCGACAGAAGCAATTTCTCCGGACGGAATCCATTCATTATTAACCGGTGTATACTTGTCTGCAACAATCTGAACATAATGATCGAGAATAGTTGTGTCTCCCTCACCTTTAAGGTTGAAGTAAGTATGGTTTGTCAGATTTACAACCGTTGGTTTATCGGTTACAGCTTCGTATAAAATACGTATTTCATTATCGTTTGTTAAGGTGATGGTCTGTTTCAGAATCAGGTTACCTGGATAGCCTTCTTCACCGTCGGGTGAAAGATAAGTAAGAATGAGGCTATTACTATCCCGGGTTGCGGACCAGACACGTTTATCCAGTCCGGCTTTGCCTCCGTGCAGGGTGTTGTCGCCATCGTTCTTATACAGGTTATATTTAACACCATCGAGTTTGAAGGTTGCATCACCAATCCGGTTGGCAAATCGTCCGACCGTAGGGCCGAGAAACATATTATCGTTGAAATACCCTTTAATATCCTTGTATCCGAGGGCGATGTCAGCCATTTTTCCATTCCTGTCGGGAGCAATGACAGCAACAATTCTGGCTCCGTAGTTTGTTACAAAAACCTGCATACCGTTGGAATTTTCAAGCTTGAAGAGTCCTATCTTCTTTCCATCGATCGTTGTGTCGAATGAAGCAGTATCGAGATCAGGTTTAACAATATTATCAAGTTTACCTCGTGGCGAACATGCCACAATAGCTATAATGACGGACAGAACGGCTAGTTTTTTCATAGGTTTAAATAGTTAAGTAAGGTTCTTTTCAATGAATTCTCCAAGTAAGATATATTTTTTATACAGTTGTAAATATTTTTTTGCTTTGGCCGGATCAGGTTTATATTCCTTTTCAAAGCCGGAACCCATGTGTTTTTTCGCATCTTCAAACGAATTGTAAACACCGCCGGCCACCGATGCAGCCATTGCTGATCCGAGGGCACATGCCTGTTCAGAAGATGCAACCAGTATAGGTTTATTCAGAACATCGGCCATCACCTGCATAACAAAGTCCGACTTTTTAGCAACTCCGCCCAATGCAATAACTCCGTCGATACGCACCCCCTCGTTGATGAATCGTTCAACGATTGCCTTAGCGCCGAAGGCTGTTGCCTCAACCAATGCTTTAAAAATGCGTGGTGCATCGGAGCCTAACGAAATACCTGTTATGGCCCCTTTCAGATTCTGATCTGCATCGGGTGTTCGACGGCCATTGAGCCAGTCGAGGGCCAGTTCTCCTGTTTCTTCGAGCGGAATTTTTGCAGCTTCATCGGAAAGGAGAGGTATTAACCTGTCTGACAGATCTTTTATTACTTCGTCCTTCAGCCTGGCATGCAGTTTATCGGTATGCTGAAGCATGTTTTCTACAGGCCATAGCAATAGTTTTTTAAACCATGCATAGACATCGCCAAAAGCCGATTGACCTGCTTCAAGCCCAATCATTCCCGGAATAATGGAACCATCAACTTGTCCGCATATACCATGAACCAGTTTATTACCAAATTCCTGTTTTGGTGCTATCAGCATATCACAGGTAGAAGTCCCCATGACCTTGCACAGGTAGTATGGTTTTATTTCCGCACCGACAGCCCCAAGATGGGCATCAAACGCTCCTATACCAACCACCACGTTGGTTGTCAGACCGAGTCGTTTCGCCCATTCTTCCGAAAGTTTACCGGCAACAGCATCGACTGTATATGTATCGGTAAATAGCTTTGCTTTCAGACCTGCAAGGAGCGGATCTATCTTTGTGAGAAATTCTTCCGATGGTAATCCTCCCCAGCTCTCGTGCCACATGGCTTTATGCCCGGCAGCACAGCGGCTTCTTTTGATAGCCCTTGCAGATTCAACTCCTGTGAGAAGAGCCGGGATCCAATCACAGTGTTCCACCCATGAATCGGCAGCATCCCTGACCTTCCTGTCGGCACGCAACACATGTAATATCTTGGCCCAAAACCATTCCGAAGAGTAGATTCCTCCTTCATATTTTGTATAATCTTCACCGCCCCATGTTTTAGCTATTTCATTGATCTCATCAGCTTCACGCACACCTGTATGATCCTTCCACAGCACGAACATGGCATTTGGATTTTCCTCAAAACCCTGGGTAAGCGAGAGCGGAACGCCCTGTTTATTCACTGCAACGGGCGTAGAACCGGTTGTATCTACCGAAATGGCAACTACATTATTGATCACCTCTGCAGAGCATCCTGACAGAATCTCCCTGATAGTATATTCCAGGCCTTCGATATAATCAAGCGGATGTTGTCTGAATTGATTTTCAGCCGGAATACAGTATTTTCCCTCCTTCCAGCGGGGATAGTAAAAAACGGAATCAGCCAGCTCTTTGCCGTTTGAAGTATCCACGAGAATTGAACGCACCGAGTCGGTCCCGTAATCGACGCCAATAGTATACTTTGTTATACCCATAATTCTTTAAAATAATTGCACCCCTGGATTGTTATTCCAGCACCGCAAGGGTTTATTTAGCCTTAATGGTAATAAGTACAATAGATTTAGCAGGCAATTCAGCAAGCAGCTCAGTATCCTTCATTTTAAAATCCTTAAATTCCTTAATATTTACTGCTTCTTCCTTGTCAAAATCGTTTAATGAATTGATTTGATCACCTGTAATCACCTCAGCTTTCACTACTTCAAATCCGTTATTGGTATCCAATGAGATTGGTACAGAGACCTTGTTCTCAGGATTCACGTTGGTTATCGTTATATTTATTTCCCCATCTGCATTTTTTGATGCCGAGGCGGATATCGCCGGTATACTTTTACTATCAAGGGTATATTGTTCTGAAATGATATCCAAGGGGAGCATTAAAGCATCGTGGTGAACAGTATACATTTTAAAGACATAGAAAGTAGGTGTTCTCACCATCTTATCACCCTTAGTGAGCAACATAGCCTGCAATACATTTACCGTTTGGGCGATATTAGCCATCTTCACCCGATCGCAGTGATTGTTAAAAATATTCAGGTAAATCGATGCTGTTAATGCATCGCGCAATGAATTCTGCTGATAAAGGATTCCCTGTGTATTATCGGGTTCAGGATCGTGCCAGTTACCCCATTCGTCGGCCATGAGTCCGATTTTATTTGCTGTATCATATTTATTCATGATATCGATATGACCTTTTAAGGTAGTTTCAACAGCCATATTCTTACTTAGGGTAGAAAACCATTCACTTTTATCGAAGTTAACAGCAGAACCCTTTTTATTCCAATCGTGACAAACGGTATAATGGTGGAATGAATAACCCTGGATGAGCTGCTGGTAGTTCCTGGTATCTTTCATCAGGGTTTCTGTCCAGTTCATATCAAAGTCAAGCCCCCCGCTGGCTACCTTGTTTTCGATCCAGCAATAGGTTGCATACTGCTTAAATATATCGGCATAATTATCAGGATCCATATTTCCGCCGCATCCCCAGCTTTCGTTTCCAATGCCCCAGAATTTAACCTTCCATGGATTTTCCCGGCCGTTTTGCTTTCGCCAGCGAGTCATAGCACTTTCCTTATCGGAAGTAACATATTCAATCCAATCCTTAGCGTTCTGGACCGACCCACTTCCGACATTAATAGCCAGGTATGGCTCAGCGCCAAGCATTTCGCAAAGATCAAGAAATTCATGGGTTCCAAAACTATTATCTTCACTTGTACCTCCCCAGAACATATTAACAATGGGTTTTCGCTGATCCATGGGGCCAACGCCATCTTTCCACTGGTAAATATCAGCAAAGCATCCGCCCGGCCAGCGTATTACAGGCACTTTAATTTCCTTCAGAGCCTCCACCACATCATTCCGGATACCCCGCGTATTTGGAATAGATGAATTTTTACCAACCCAAATTCCATCATAAACACACCTGCCAAGATGTTCGGCAAAATGTCCATAGATGAACCTGCTTATAGTATCCTTTCCATCCTTTGTTTTAATTATTATCCTGTTGGAAACCTGGATAGGTTTTTCGCATGCAGAAACAACCAGGATAATAAGAATGAAAGAGAGAAGTCTGATCTGTACTCGTTTCATATTTTCTTTTTTTTTTATTAATGTTTTTTCTGTCCGTAATATGCCCCTTTCCCATGCTTTCGCAGATAATGTTTATCAAGTAAAAGCTGATCGATCGGGTTGTTATTGCCCAGTACATAAGCCCTGAAAGCCATTTTAGCCACTTCTTCCAGGACCACAGAATTAAATACGGCTTCCTCGGGATTGCTGCCCCATGTAAAGGGCCCATGGCCACTAACAAGTACTGCAGGAACGGCATTGTAATCGATATTCCCAAAGCGCTCGACTATAATCTCACCGGTGGAACGCTCATATTCCTTTACAATTTCCTCCTTTGTCAACTCACGGGTACATGGGATCTCTCCGTAGAAATAGTCGGCATGCGTTGTACCAAAGGCCGGGATTCCCTTTTTTGCCTGAGCCCAGCTGGTGGCCCATTCGCTGTGAGTATGCACAATGCCACCTATTTTCTTAAAGAAATGATAAAGTACCAGGTGAGTTGGGGTATCGGAGGAAGGATTAAGTTTACCTTCAACCACTGTTCCTTCCAGGTCGACAACAACCATGTCGGAAACTTTCATTTTTTCATAAGAGACTCCGCTTGGTTTTATCACAACGTGACCACTATCACGGTCTATTCCGCTGACATTTCCCCAGGTATATATCACCAGACCTTTTTTCACCAGGTCCAGGTTGGCTTCAAGCACCTTTTCTTTCAGTTCCTGCAGCATACTCAATAAGTTACCGAATTCCTTTAGCAATGTAATAATACACTTCGTTCAGCCGTATTTCCTTTTTAAAATCTGCAATATTGGTATTCTCATCAATAATAAGGCATTCGATACCAGCCATACTTGCAAGGTCAGTAATATGATCGATTGTAAGCGCCTGTGTAAAAGAAGTATGGTGTGCACCTCCTGCAAGGATCCATGCTCCTGCAGCTATCTTAAGGTTGGGTTTGGGAGCCCAGAGTACCCTGGCAACAGGTAGTTTAGGAAGATCCGGCGTATCGACCACCTCAACCTTGTTAATAAGCAGGCGGAATCGATTCCCCATATCCAGTAATGAAACATTCAATGCATCGCCTTTGGGGGCTTTGAATACCAACCGGACAGGGTCGTCCTTCCCTCCGATGGAGAGAGGATGAATTTCAAGTGAAGGTTTTCCCGATGCTATTGATGAACATACTTCAAGCATATGTGCTCCAAGTACTTTCATTCCTTTTGGATCGAAATGATAGGTATAGTCTTCCATGAAAGAAGTGCCTCCTTTGAGTCCTTCCGACATAACCTTCATAACCCTTACAAGAGCGGATGTTTTCCAATCGCCTTCCGCACCAAAACCATAACCTTGTTGCATTAATCGTTGAACTGCAAGACCAGGTAATTGAATAAGACCGTGCAGGTCTTCAAAATTTGTAGTAAAAGCCTTAAAACCACCCTGATCAAGGAAGGATTTCAAACCGATCTCGATTCTTGCTGCCTCAACAATAGCACTTTTCTTTTTTGCATCAGAGAAAATTTTTGGAGATATTGTATATAATGAACGGTATTCTTCCAAGAGGGAGGTAATATCTTTCTGTTTTACAGCATTCACCGAAGCAACCAGGTCGCCAACGCCATACCCATGGACTGAGAAGCCAAATTGTATTTCGGCCGAGACCTTATTTCCCTCGGTAACAGCTACATTACGCATATTATCGCCAAAACGAGCAACTTTAAGGGTCGACATTTCATATCTTCCCAGGGCTGCACGCAGCCAAATATCCAGGTCCCGGTTAACTTCAGGATCCTTCCAGTGACCAACGATTATTTTACGTTCAATCCCCATACGGGCGTTAATAAATCCAAATTCACGATCACCGTGCGCAGATTGGTTGAGATTCATGAAATCCATATCAATCGCATTGAACGGTATATCGCGGTTAAACTGCGTATGCAGGTGGACGTATGGTTTGGCCAGTACACTCAGACCTCCGATCCACATCTTGGCCGGAGAAAAAGTATGCATCCAGGCAATTAGTCCAATACACTGATCGGCACTGTTTGCTTCAAGACATACTTTCCGGATTGCATCAGAAGTCGTCAGCACTGTTTTAAAAGTTATACTGACAGGAGCTTTTATGCTCCCTGAAAGGCCTTTGACGATTTCCTTTGAATTTGCTTCAACTTGTTTTAATACTTCTTTTCCATATAGATGCTGGCTGCCAGTGACAAACCAGACTTCCCTCAACTGTTTTTTCATCGTTACCATAATTATGTTACCAGAAATAGATATAGAAAGCTATAATTACGCCGAGGATGATAATTGTGTTCACAACATCCCATACTGTTATGCTGGCGCGGGTTAAAGCCCGATCCTTTGCATCGGCGGCATAGTATGTATAGTTTAGCTGATCCGCAGAGGGTTTTGGAGTAAATAGGCTAACCCCGATAATAGTGAGGACAGAGATCAGGAACAGGATACCGCACAGATGATAGGCGTTGATCGCCGCCAGTTTGTACCAGATACCATGCTGCTGAATAAAGCTAGCCTCAATTGTTTGGGTAAGATTATGCATAGTGCTGGCAGCCAATTCTCTTCCCTGAGCCAGGTTAACCAGCGATTCTTTTGTAGTCTGCAGCGAAGGAAGATAGGCAGATGCTACATCGGCTGGCAGTTTGTCCGATATCTTTTCTCCTAGTTGCTGAATACTGCTATTTACCAATCCTATGGTAGATTCGGTTGCTACCTGGATCTTACAATAGATAGCCTGCGCTCCATTTACGATACTCACCTTTGCACCATATATAACATTGAGTATAAGCCTTACCATTCCTAATCCGAAACCTATTATCATGCCAGCAAAAGCACCTTTTGCTGTGGCACGTTTCCAGAATACGCCGAGTAAAAATACGGAGGCAATGGCCGGAGCAAGCAGACTTTGAATTGACTGCAGGTAGTCATATAGCACTTTACCTATTCCGAGCATTACCGGAATCCAGGCTATACCTAAAATAACAACAGTGGCAGTTGCAATACGCCCTACCCGAACCAAATGCTTTTCAGAAGACTGTGGCCTGAATTTCTTATAGAAATCACCCACAAAAAGAGCAGCGGAAGAATTAAATAAGGAAGCCAGGGAGCTCATCAGAGCGGCAAGCAGACCGCATACGACTATTCCTTTAAATCCTATGGGCAAAAGCTGACCGACCATTGAAGCAAAAGCTGAATCGCTGGAAGGAACATTCAATAAACCTTTCTGACTAAGAGCAAAGGCAATCATGCCCGGTATGAGAAAAATAAATACGGGCAACAGTTTAAAATAACCTGCGAGAATAGAACCTTTACGTGCTTCATGACGATTCTTTGCTGACAATACACGTTGAACAATAAACTGGTCGGTACACCAATACCAGAAGCCAATGATCGGAGAAGCGATGAGTACACCTGTCCATGGGAAATCCGGATCAATTGAGGGGCGTACAAGTTTCAGATTAGGCCCGACAATGGCTTCAACTTCACCCCAGCCCCCGATCTTTATCAATCCGAGAATCAGGATAACAATTGAGCCGATAAGCAGGACAGGAGTCTGAAGCACCGATGTATACATAATTGCTTTCATTCCTCCGAGTACAGTATAAATCCCTGTAATAACAACGAGGCCAATAGCACTGATCCAGAAGAAATCGATCCCATAGATTGATTCTATCCCAAAAACTTCTTTAAATACAACACCTCCAGCATATACTGTTACAGCAACTTTGGTAAGGATATAGCTGACAAGAGAAATCAGTGAGAGAACTGTGCGTGAACCACCTGAAAACCTCAGCTCCAGAAATTCAGGCATGGTAAATATTTTAATACGGTCATAGAAAGGAACGAACACCCAGCCCAGTATCAGGATAACCCAGGCATGCATTTCCCAATGCGCCATTGCCATGCCGCTGATGAATCCGGCTCCTGCAAGCCCGACAAGATGCTCTGAACCGATATTGGAAGCAAAAATAGAAGATCCAATTTCCAGCCAGCTTGATTTTTTTCCTGCAAGAAAATAGTCTGTTGAGGTTTCATCTTTTGACCTCATTGACCATATAATAACCCATACGAGGCCCGCGAAGAAAAGCCCCACTGCAATCCAATCTAAAGTTGCCATATAGAAAAGTGTTAAAGAGTTAGGTTAATAAGTGTAAAAAATACTTTTAAAAATATGTATTAATAATGAAATAAAAAACCTCCCGATAAAATAATGTAAAAAAAGTGAGCCAACTCCGACTTATGCCATGAAAAAACTGACTCATTAAATTTCGTTGTATTCAAATTAGCTATTTGAATATCAGAAATTTACTAAGCTATTACAGGAGAAATATTATTCATGCAACATTGATAGTATTGACCACGGCATTAATAATGGCGACTACTTTTTCCCTGCTTTCGGCTTCGGCATAGATACGTATTACAGGTTCGGTCCCTGATGCCCTGATCATCACCCATTGATCCTCTCCGAGCTGATATTTATACCCGTCGAGTGTTTCTGTCCCTGAAATAGTGAATTCACCGAAGCCAGTATAACTTTTATTCTTACACTTTTCAAGGACTTTATTACGGATATTCTTATTCAACTCCAGGTCAAGCCGCTCGTATGCAAACCGGCCTGTAATCGCATACACCTCCTCCATCAGTTCACTCAGGTTCTTTTTTGTCCCTGCAAGCCAATCCCACAATGTAAGTCCGATCCAGACGCCATCTCTTTCGGGAAGGTAGGTACCGGTTGTAATTCCACCGCTTTCCTCACCTCCGAGCAGGATGTTTTCAGTAAGCATAATCCGGGAAATCTCGCGGAAGCCAATCGTGGTTCTCAATACTTCGAGACCATGATGTTTACATAGCTTTTCAACCTTATTGGTGGTGGATATGCTCACGATCACTTTGCCTGTCAGCTGCTTATACTCGGCAAGATAGTGTATGAGAAGAAGGATGATATGATGACTGTCGACATAGTTCCCTTTCTCATCGAACAGGGCCAGGCGGTCGCCGTCGCCGTCGACAGCAAGCGCACAATCGATATTATGATGTTGCCAGATATATTCTTCTAGTGCATGCAGGTTCTTTGCAAGCGGTTCGGGCGGAATTCCGAGAAATGACGGATTCACTTCGCAACGGAAGAGTTTTATATCCGGCATGAGCTTTCTAAAGATGTTCTGTGCACTGCCATACATGGCGTCGAAAGCAAACCGTTTCCCGGATTGACTGATCTTTTTTATATCAAAATGGTCGTGAAGATTCTTAAGGTAAATCGATTCGAGATTAATATATTGAATAAGGCCATGCTCAACAAGATAATTCCAGTTGAGCATTTCGAGGTCGAATTCGTATTCGGAAGAAATTAAATCCTCGACATCCCGGATATCTTTCTCCAGCATTGGACCTCCATGTTCCCCTTTCAGCTTGATCCCGTTATACTCGGCAGGATTATGACTGGCAGTTATAATAAGGCCTGCGTTTGCTTTAAGTTTAAGCACCCCGAGGGATATCATCGGGGATGTGACAAAGCTTTCAGAGATATAGACACGTATATTTTTCGAAGCCAATATTTTAGCGACTGCCTCCATGAACATCTCCCCACCGAAACGGCAGTCGTATCCTATAACAGCTGAAGGCGTTGTATATTTCCCGGTTAACCAGCGGGCTACAGCATAAGCAACCTTGGCAACATTGGTAAGGGTGAAGTCCTTAGCAATGATTCCTCTCCAGCCATCGGTTCCAAACTTGATTTTATCCATTGCACATTTTTGGAATAAATATATAGAGAGGTTTGATAAAAAACACGTAAGGTCAAAAATAACTTATTGACAGGTCAACGATATATTCTTCGCTTGTTTAATTCGCGTCGGTAAAGCTCCGCGTTACGGTTATGTTCTTCAAGCGTACGGGCAAAAGTATGATACCCGGAAAAATCGGGACGTGCACAAAAATAATAGTACTTATGTTTCTCAAAGTTCAGCACCGCATCGATGGTGGAGATATCGGGGAAACAGATCGGACCGGGAGGAAGACCATCAATGAGGTACGTATTGAATGGAGTTTCGAGCTGGTAATGTTTACGCAATACTCTTTTTATATTGAAGTTACCCAAACCGTAAATCACTGTAGGATCGGCCTGCAGACGAATACCTTTTTTAAGACGGTTGATATATACACCGGCAACCCTTGCTTTTTCATCATTCTTACGTGTCTCTTCATTTACAATAGAAGCGAGCGTCATAACCTCTTCCCTCGTCATGTTCATAGCCTGGGCTTTACTCTGTCGACGGTTATTCCAGAATGCATTGTATTCTTTATACATCCTGTCGAGGAAAGCAACAGGAGATATATTCCAATATACTTCATAAGTATTGGAAATAAACATACAGTTAATTGTATACTTATTAAAACCATATTTCTTCTGAACAGAATCTGACTTAAGCAGGGACAGCAGTGTGTCGGCCCCAAACTCCAGCTGTTCTGAAACTCTTTCGGCAAGCTGTTCCAGGGTTCTCAAATTATTAAAAGTCAGGTTAAGAGGTTTCTGTCGGCCAGACCGGAGTGTATTTATCAACTCGTTGTTATTCATCCGGTTCTTTATGAGATATCGACCCGGGTATACATGTTTGGGGTAATTTTTCTTATGAGCAACCCATTCCAGCGATTTTTCATTTTTAACCACTCCCATCGACCGGAGAGTTTCCATCACGTCAGTATAGGAAGAACCTGTTCTAATGAAGAGATATACATCATTTTTCCCGGGTGTATGAATATTCGGGGCATATGCCTGCCTGTACAGACCCAACAATTTGAAAGCTGCAACAACAAATACCAGGATAAAAATATAGGCTGCACGTTTAAGCCAAACATGTCCATCCATAATTCAATACTTTCTTACACTATTGTCCGGTTAAATTCAATGTTTTTAATATTTCGTACCTACGGCACTTTTAAGCTAATTATAATTGCCTCTTCTATAAATATTTAGTACCTACGGTACTTTCCTTTAGCCTGGTCAGAGGCTAATTATCTGTAGAAAAAGTCACATGCGAAAGTTTGAGCCCCGTAGGTGGCGATAGATCATTTTGCTCTTTAAATTCATCGGTTTTGAAATATTTAATCAGACAGTAGTGATTGGATATT
>CAZWIU010000064.1:0-23913 GCA_964634105.1 uncultured Bacteroidales bacterium
CATCCAATCATCCAATCATCCAATGATCCAAGAATCCAACGATCTAATTATCCAATCATTCAATGATCCAACGATCCAAGAATCCTACAACCCAATACTCCAATATTCCAATATTCCATTATTCCAATAATCCACTCATCCAGCCTTCCCACCCTCCTTTAATCCTCCACCACCGGTTCTGCCACTCTTCCTATGAATACAACAGCTCCGGAAGTCTTTTCACGAATAGCGAAAATGAATGGCCGGTCGACATACATATGAGGTGGTTCGTTCGGATCAATCGAGGTATATTCCATACCAACAATGGTGACGGCGGCAGCTTCGGTTCCTTCTTCATTTACTTCCACAAAGGTTTTATGCTTTACAAAACCTATATAGATACCACCATCGGTATGCATACCTGTAAAATCGGCAGCAGATGGGTCAAAGGCAATTCCCATGCCCATAGCCGAAAGTATATTGTTTAACATTTTCTCATACGCGAAAGTGAATTTGGGAAGGGTAAGCTTGACTTTCTGCTGATGTATCGATCCCATCCAGTCGGTCCAGTTCTCGGAGCTTAATTGTTCTGTGATTATATCGATGGAGGATGAGAATTTTGGCAACAGTACAACCATACTGTAATTTCCTCGTCCATAGTCGAGTTCACATGCCTGGAACAAATCGTTGTCATAATAACCGATTTCTTCTTCCATAGCCATTGTACGTACCGTCTTAACTGTCCCATCTGCAAGGTAAAAACTCTCGTCGTAAGTACTTTCTGGGTTGAATTCTGTTTTCCATATTCCTTTGAAATAAATGGCGTTGATCAGGAACATAACCTGGTATTCGTTAATTTCGTCAATAATTGTCGGTATCCGGTCGTTAGTGTGTTCGGCACACCAATTATTTATGATATCGACAGCCTCCGGTGAATCGAAATCAAGCCCGGCAATTTCAGCATTATAGTAGTCGGCATTAATAGCCAGGAAACCATCTTCAACAGTAAAACCATTTCTGTACTAGATTGAATTGGCAATTGCCAGCAACACTTTTTCATCGGCTGTAGTAAGGCCATCGATAAGGTCCCTGTAGGTAGCATTGATCTGATCCATGCTCAGACCGCTCATCCGCAAGGCACAGATCATCGAATCTTCAGTGGCATTGTTGGCTCCGTTCAGGGTCATGCCCAGCGCGAGTGAAATACTGGTGGGCGAAATAAAAAGATTTTTATCCGGACTTTCATCTGCCAGCATCAGGCGGAATATATCAAACCCAAAGTTATTGGAGGCTGTGATTACTTCTTCGCTCTTTTCGGGCAGGACAATCTCAACAGGATCGTTATTGTCGGAAGTCTTATTTGTATTATCTTTCTCACAAGATAAGGCAAAGATCAGAAGAATCAGCAAATAAATATGTTTTGTTTTCATAGTTATAAGATTTGACATAAGATGCAAAGAATTCTCGAAAGGTTGCGGACAAAATATACCATTATTTAATTACCTGCCGGGTTCCTCTATTATCGGATCCCCTACCTTGCCGATAAACACAACGGCCTTTGATGACTTTTCGCGAATAGCGAAGAGGAAGGGTCGATTAACGAACATTTTTATTGGCCCGTTTGGGTCATCTTCTGTAGCATCACATATCTCAGTAGTTACTGCTGCAGCTTCGGTGCCTTCCTCGTTTACTTCGACAAAAGTATTATGTTTCACCAGGCTGATGAATACTGGTGTTTCCAAACAGAGACCCGAGAAATTAGCAGCCTCGGGGCTAAATGCAATTGCCATTCCCATCTCAGAAAGTATTTCATTCAAATCTTTTTCGTATGAAAAAGTAAACTTTGGAAGCGTAAGTCTTACCCATTGCGAATCGAGGGCCGCTATCATGGTATCCCAGTTTTCGGATGTTAATTGATCTGCAATATCTTCTACAGAGTTCTCTGCATTCGGCAAAAGAATGATCATACTATAGTTACCCCGGCCATAATTGAGTTCACAGGTACGGAAAAGACTGTTCCAGCTATACATAATAGTGTCCTCCATAAGCATTGTCTTTACTTGTTTCCCGGTATAATCAGAGAGCATGAAATAATCATCATACGTATATTCAGGATTAAATTCTCTTGTCCATGCGCCCTTAAAATATATGGCATTAAGCAGGAACATCATAGTAAGTGGATCAATCTCAGTAATAACCTCCTGAATTCTGTTATTAGTATTTTCGGCACACCAGTTATTTATGATATTAACTGCCTGTGATGAGCTGAAATCAAGAGAAGCAATTTCGGCGTTATAGTATACTTCATTAATATCCAGGAAATCATCTTCAACAGAAAAACCGTTTCTGTACCAGATCGAATTAGCAATAGCGAGCAATACTTTTTCATCAACGGTTGTAAGTTCATCGATAAGATCTTTGTAGGTAGCATTAATCTGATCCATGGTCAGGTTGCTTGTACGCATTGCATACGACATCGAAGATTCAGTGGTACTATTAGCCCCGTTCAGGAGCATGGCCAGTGCCAGCGAAATACTGGTGGGTGAGATGAACAGGTTTTTATCAGCCGGTTCATCAGCAAGTATAAGTCTGAAGATATCAAAACCAAAGGTGTTGGAGGCTGCAATAACATCCTCACTTTTTTCAGAAAGAATGAATTCATTCCAACTGGCATTCCCCTGGTCATTAACCTGCTCGTTGTTAGGCTCGTCGGTAGGCTCCTTGATCGAGGTTTCCTTATCGCACGAAAGCCAAAGAAGCAGAAAACTAATTAAAAGTAAATGACTAGTTTTCATAGTATAATCTTTTGTCTGAAGATGTAAAATTTGATGCAATGGTTGCGTTTTCGGCTAAATATTTTCTTTAGTCATTAGCTGCTTCATCGTTCTTCTGAATAGCATCACAATAAGGAATGCATAGACCGAAACGTAGGCCAGTCCTTCAAGAATATTGTTCAACAGGTTGTCTTCCGGTTTAATTACGTTTTTTATCAGGTAATGGGTGACTGTTTGCACAACCAAAATACTGCAGATTATAAGAAGAGTATTCCGGAACCTGGCATTTTCAAAGAGGTGGATCCGGTCATAATATTGATAGTAGAGGTATAAGAATCCATAGGCAATCAATGTCGTTACGGCTGCTGTCTTGTATCCATAAATTGGTAAAAAAATAAAATTCAGTGCGATATTCAGGACAGTACTCAATATAAAACCTATAATAACGATGCGATACCGGTTTTCGAATTTCAATTTTGTATCCCTGAAATTTATTAGTCCATTGATATAGTAACTAAAAGCGATGAAGGGTATCATGGTGTAACCGACCCTGAATTCTTCTCCAAATAAAACATTGGTTATAGGTTCCGCGAAAATAGAAATATAAGCCACCATGGGCAGTATGAACAGGATATAAGTCAGGTGATACTTGACGAGGATGTCCTTTATTTTGTCAGGCTTTTGCTCCAGGATATTAAAAAACTCCGGGTTTATCACGGCAAAGAAAATCGAAATAAGCGCCACTATGCTTACCTGTGCGAAGTTGTATATCTGGTTGTATATACCAACTTCCGACATCGTACCATAGAGTGAAATAATGTATCGATCGCTCAGGGTTAACAGTATCGTACTGATATTCGAGACTATTCCGGGAAGAAAGTAGCTGCCGATATACTTTAAGATCCGGCGCGACACCAGTTCAAACCGGATTGTGATCATACTTCGTATCGGCTTGATAATGAACAGTAAAATCAGGATTTCTGTAACCATTGAAGCAATGGGAATAGCTTCAATTCTCATGCCCATTACAAAGGTGATCATGCATTGAATACCAAAACTCACAATCGCCCTGAAGGAATGAACAGCCGTGTATAAGCTGGCTTTGTTCTCTAAACGAAAAATGATGAGAAGAAAACTCACAAGCTGGCTCAGGAAGGTTTGTACAAGAATATAGATCACCAGTCGATTTAACATACTGTTCCTTACGGCCAAAACCCAACCGGTTGCCAGGAGGGTAAATACAATTGATCCGACAAGAAACAGGATAACTATATTGGTATAAAAGGCATCCAGCTTGCCAAGTCTTTTGAATTTATAGAAAAAACGCCAGACTGCATTCGACATCCATGTGTAAAGAAAAACGGAAATTATGGAAAAGGTTATAAAAGCTAATCCGTAGACACCAAATTCCTCCGCTGTGAAGTAACGTGTGAAAACAGGAGTTCGCAGCAGGCTAACAAGAATTGGTATAATGGTTCCCAGGGTATACCAGAATATATCCTTTATAAAATTCCTGCTATGCGATTTTTGTTCTGACATTAATTCCGTCTTAATATTTTCTCAAATCGGATTATACTTATAAGTATTGGCAGAGTATAGCGGACAAAGGATTCTTTATGCCTGTTTTTTGAGATTAAAGTCATCAGTTTTCTACTGTTAAATATTTCCGATTCACTGGAACCTATCATGGTAAGAACTTCCCGGAAAATTTTTTTTCTGTTAAAGAAGTATCGTATCGGGTATGCATATTTTCTGTCGTATGAATTAACTATTTTCCTCACCAGCTTCTTAAGCGTATATTTTCGCTTTTTTGGAGCCATATAATCAGAGTGGACCAATCTAAAAATACCACGTTGATCGGTAGGTATTTTAGCTAAGTTTTCAAGCTCACCGGTGAATACCTTACGGAACATTGAATTAATATAAGGCGTCTGTTTTTCAAGAACTTCATAGGGATAACCGGCCATCAGATCAAGGAATTCATAATCGTAATAAGGCAGCAGACAAGTTGTATAGGCAGAAATAATATCATGAACGGAGAGGAGATATTTCCGGTGTCTGTTTTTAATGGTCCAGTCAAAGTATCCGGAAACCGGATCGCTTTGACTATCGATTTGAGAAGAGATTCTTGCTTTGAGTCTTTGAATTACCTCGGGATCATCTTCCTTAAGAATGCGTGTTATAATGTTGCTACTAATCATCCCTGAGTTGATCCGGTATAAATAATCGACAAGCTCTGACGTATTGGCCAGCTGATAGAGTTCCCGGTTGGCTTTTAATCCGATAAAATAGCCATCGGAACCAGTCATCAGATAATCAACATCGTTGTACAGATGGGCATATTGATGAACGGCGTAGCCTTGAAAATAATAGGTAATAGCTCCGATTTCTTTGATAATGCAATCGATTGTCTCGCTATCAAAGAATTTGGTAAAGCTTTCGTCAAACAATAGTGCAGTGTGATCAACTTCTGCAATTTGCGCCACTTTACAGGCAAAACGGATATCCTCACTCTGCGGACTTCCATATGTAAAAGCCCTGATATTAGACCGTTCAATCCCATTTAAAATTAACAGGCCCAACAGATAGCGGGAGTCGAGTCCTCCGGTAAGATTAATCCCGACCTTTTTACTTTTAAATGGTTGTTCCGAAAAGCGATGAATGATGCTGTTCAGGCATGTATAAATTTCCTCTTCCGCCGCTGATAATGTGATATTTTTTGATGTCTGCCTGTAATGCCAATAGATATGACGGGAGAGATTAATAGCATTCTCATTGAAATCAATGGTATATAACGATGCAGGTTCGATACAGAATATATCTCTGGCGAGAGTATATTTTCCGGATACAAACCTGTAATGTAAATACTCATGGAGACTTGTCCTGTCAATTTCTTTTATTCCGGTTTGTTCTGCAATCGCCTGAAATTTATCGCTCAGGAGAAGTGTATCACCATTATCGAAATAAAATAGCTTATGAAAACCGTAGCGGTCATTTGCTACATATAACTTTTTTCTGGATTTATCAAGTATTATGCAGAGATAGATTCCATTAAATTCGTTAATTGATGTGATAAGATTCTCGCCAGTTAATCGGGCTAATAATTTACATGCCGATATTGACGTATAAAATATAGAATGATAAAAGAAATATCCCTTGAACCATATGTTAAGGTCGTTTTCATAGCATGTGAAATCGCTGTCGTTATATTGACATTTTGTATGATGAAGTTTGATTAGCATGAAGGCAATTATAACATAGGATCAGGTAATGTTAGTATAAATCCGGGCAAGTTTTTCTTCTTCCGATTTCCAATTATACCTGGTGATGGCTGCATTAACTGCATTTTCACTCATTCGTTTATATAGTGTATGATCGGTCAGGAGCATTTCAATGGCATTAGCTATTTCAACCGGATTTTCCGGATCAACAATAATACCTGCCTCAACAGGCCTGATGAAATTTTCAATTGGTGGCAGATTACTACCTACTACTGGTAATCCAAAGGCCATATATTCGAATTGTTTAATCGGGATGTTTTTGTGAAACTTGGGAATAGGCAACAGGGTTACAAGTCCGATTCTGCTTTCTGCAAGATATCTTCTAACTTCCGGATGAGGAACGAATTCTTTATACTCGATATTCGGCTTAATATCAAGTTCTGTAATTCGCTGGTCTATCCGTTCCCTGAATGTCGGATTGTGTATCTTGCCGAGAAGTAAAAGTTTGATCCCAGGTAATTTGGCCTTCACTTTTTTTATCGCCTCAAGAATGACCAGAATACCGCGCTGTTCAGTAATACCACCGGTATAAATAAGGTCGTACCTTTTTATATAGTTTGAATTTTCATCAGGGAATATATTTGAAAAGTTATATATCAGACTGACCTTGTTGCCAGCCAATTTGCTGAACTTTTCATAAGCGGCATCATCAATAGTAATAATATGATCGGCAAACCGGATCTTTCTGATCTCCCATTTTTCAATATAAGCTGCGTATATTCTTTTTAATAAGCGAGTGTGCCATCCTGGTCCGGCATAATCCCTGATCATGTCGCTATAGCTCTCTCTGACGCAATGGATTACCTTTGGTTTCCATGGAAATCGCTTTAATTGTCTTACTATCTTTAATAGACTGAGATCGTGCAGGTGGTAGATATCTGCTTGTTGCTCCCTGGCCGCTCTTAAAATTCTACCGTGCAGATTGATGTATGGCAGAAATCGAATTAATAAGTTGAGAAACCTGTTACTTGAATAAGGATTACGATTTAGCTGTACGATGTGTATTCCCTGGTCAGATATAAAAGTGCTGCTTTCTTTCGCAACACATATGTGAATAACTGTATATCCGAGATGCAGCAACGAGCATGCTTCTTTCCAGTAGATCCTATCATCATAGGCATCGTGTGTATCGGAGATCATACACACAGTCCTCATCCCCCGTGAGGGTAATGTCGTTGAATCAGAACTCAAGCTCAAAATTTATTTCTTCATCTTTATTCACCTCCCTAATTTTTCCATCTTCACACTTTATAGTGCGGGCAGGAAATTTTTTCATCAGCGGATAGTTATGTGTTGCCATCACAACAGCGCGTCCCGTATGTTGTATTTCAAATAAAATTTTCATGATATCTTCCGATGTTTCCGGGTCGAGATTCCCGGTAGGCTCATCGGCAAGTATCACCTCCGGGTCGTTCAGCAAGGCACGTGCTATAACAACACGTTGCTGTTCTCCCCCCGAAAGCTGGTGAGGCATTTTGTACCCTTTGAATTCTAATCCAACTTTTGTAAGCACTTCATTGATCCGGGTATTGATTTCTTTTTCATCTTTCCACCCTGTGGCTCCAAGTACAAACTTCAGGTTATCGATAACAGTACGGTCAATGAGAAGCTGAAAATCCTGGAATACAATACCTAACTTTCTTCTCAGATAGGGAATCTGACTCGATTTTAGCTGTTCGAGTTTAAAATCGGCAACAGCACCTTCTCCTTCTTTCAGTGGAAGTTCGGCATTAATTGTTTTTATCAGGCTTGTCTTTCCGCTGCCGACGCGGCCAATAAGATATACAAACTCGTGTTTCCTGATTTCAAGGTTCACATCCGACAATACAAGATAGTCGTCCTGGTATATGGAAGCGTTCGAAAACGAAATCACAGTATCTATTGACATATTACCCGCAAAAAGAGATATTTGAAAATATGCCGGCTAAATTAAAATAAATTAGAGAAATAACAGTTTATGTTAATTAAAAAGCGGTTCTGAAAACGTTTAATATCAGGTATTCTGTAACTTTGAACTTGTTTATAAAACGAATATGATAAGAGCAAAATCGTTTATTCTGTTGCTGTCGCTTAGCTTGTCCTATCTTCAACTATTTCCGCAGGAAACATTAATCAATATACATGAAGATGCCGATTATGTGCGTGCTATGGAATTGCTGAAGAAAGAGAAGTTCAGTACAGCCCAACAATTTTTTGAATCGTGCTATGAACGCACCAAAAACGAAAATTCGGAATTACGGACTCTTTCACAATACTATATCGCCTTATGCGCTGTAAGGCTATTTAATGAAGATGCCGAATACCTTACCTATAAGTTTGTTGGAGAGAATCCCGAGAGTCCATTGGTAAATGAAGCCTATTTTAATCTGGCCGGATATTTCTACGCACGCAAACGTTGGAGCGATGCCATCGATTATTATCTGAAAGTTAATGCCGATAAACTGGCGCGCGATCAATGGTCGGAATGCCTGTTCAAGTTGGGGTACAGCTATTTTTCAATGAATGATTATGCAAAAGCCAAGAGTGTGTTGTACCAGGTCAAAGATGTTGATACAAAATATACTGCTCCTGCCTTATATTATTATTCGCATATTAATTACGAGGAAAAGAATTATCAGACAGCACTTGAAGGCTTTCTGCGGTTAACGAACGATCCGACTTTTGGCCCCATTGCTCCTTACTATATCATGCAGATATACTATATGCAGGAGCGATTTAAAGAGATCGTTGACTTTGCGCCGAAGATCATGAAGAACGTTACCGATAAACGACTGGCCGAAGTCGCGCGTATTACAGCCGAGGCATACGCCCAGTTGGAACGGTACAGCGAGTCAATTCCATACTATAAACTATTCCTTGATAGCGCCGATTACGTAAGAAAAGAAGATAAATACCAGGCGGGTTATGCAAGTTACAAAGCAGGCGATTACCAATCGGCCATATCAATCCTGAGTTCCATTTCAAGTGTCGATAGTCAGCTGGGGCAAAATGCAGCTTACTACCTGGCCGATTGTTATCTGAAACTCGGCGATAAACAGAATGCACGTCTCGCATTCCAATCGGCCTCCAAAGGCGATTTTGACCCGGCCATAAAGCAGGATGCCCTCTTTAATTATGCCATGATTACATACGAATTAAGTAACGATCCGTTCAATGAGGCTATCAGGGCTTTTGAGGAATTCATACGCCAATATCCGGGATCAAAAAGAATCGATGAGGCTTACCGTTTTCTTATCCAGTCGTACATTAATGCCCGTAACTATAAGCTTGCGCTGGAATCTATTGAAAAGTCGGAACTCAAATCGGAAGAACTTAAGATGGCTTACCAGAAAATTGCTTATTACCGTGGCGTGGAACTTTTTAATAACCTCGACTACCGCGGAGCAATTGCACATTTCGATAAATCGCTCAGGTATGGTAACCTGAATGAATTATTAAAAGCGAAAGCGTTATACTGGAAAGGCGAGTCGTTTTACCGGCTCAACGACCTCACAAATGCCCTGAAGTATTTCAATGAGTTTAAATCTGCTCCTGTTTCCTATACACTGGAAGAGTACAAAAGGATAGATTATAATATAGGCTATGCCTTTTTCCGGCAGAAAAAGTATGCTGAAGCGAAAGAATCCTTCAGAAAATTCTGTTCCGATGCTTCGGATAACCTTATTCGGGAAAAGGGAGATGCGTATAGCCGGATTGCAGATTGTTTCTATGCACAGTCCGATTTTAATGCTGCTGCCGATTACTATAACAGGGCATCGGGAATATCAAAGACAGACGTTGATTACGCCCTCCTTCAGAAGGGTATTTGTCAGGGCTTAAACGGTATGGATGTGCAGAAAATACAAACTCTCCAGGAAATGATGGCTGGTTATCCAACATCAAAGTACACCGATGATGCACTTTACGAGATGGCTCAGAGCTATATTAAAATACAGAATACAGAACGGGCAATCGAGAATTTAAAAGTTATTATCAACAATTATCCAATGAGCGAATATGCACAGCATGCATATGTGCAGTTGGGCTTGCTCTATTATAATGCCGATAACAATGATCAGGCAATACGCTATTATAAAGATGCTGTATCAAAATTTCCGGGGACTCAGGCTGCAAAAGATGCTCTTTATGGTCTAAAGAATATTTATGTAGATATTAATAAAACAGATGAATATTTTGCTTATGTGAATAGGTTAGGGCAATCAGTCCCGGGTATTTCCTCCGATGAACAGGACTCATTGAGTTTTATATCGGCCGAAAAAATATACATGTCGGGTAACTGCCAGGAAGCTGTTAAGTCGTTTGATCGGTACATTTCTGGTTACCCAAGAGGAAATTTCCTGCCAAATGCACATTATTATAAGGCTGATTGTAACTACCAGGCGGGAGAACTTGACAATGCACTTTCATCTTATGCAAAAGTGCTGGCGCTTTCTCCGAATTTATTTACCGAACAAGCTTTACTGGGTGCAGCCAGGATAGAAATGCAGCGTAAAGAATATAACGAAGCGATAGTGCATTATAAACAACTGACATCGAAATATACAACTCCTGCGAATTTGAAAGAAGCTAACATAGGCCTGATGCGTGGATATTTTGCTTTAAAGCAATACGAACAGGCGTTGCAGGCATCGAAAGAGGTACTCGCCATAGCTAAAATTACGCCTGAAATAAACCGGGAGGCAATATATGTTGCTGCACGATGCTTACAGGAAACAGGAAGAGATGAGCTTGCTCTTATTGAATATAAAAAGATATCGTATGAAGTGACGAGCAGGGAAGGGGCGGAAGCAAAATTCAGGGTGGCAGAGCTTTTGAATAAGAAAGGCGATCTCAAAGGGGCTGAACAGGAAATCCTGGAGCTGAGTGAAAAATCTTCGCCTCATGAGTATTGGATAGCCCGTAGTTTCATTCTCTGGGCTGATATTTTCAAACAGAAGAAAGAATACTTCCAGGCAATACAAACATTACAAAGCATAATCGACTATTATGCTGTCAGCAACGATGGAATACTGGATATGGCCAAGAGCAGAAAGGCCGAAATTGTAAAACTTCAGGAAGCCAAAGAGCATCCCTCAGGGCAGGATGATGTTGAAATTAATATCGAATAGCATGAGCACTAAAATAAATATAACATACCAGCGTATGAATTGGCGGCCTCGTATTTTAGTATATATTATCCTGTTTCTAGCTTTTACGAAAAGCTATACGCAGGATATTAAAAAGGAGGTTTTTGTTGAGTCAACTTACCGGCCTGAAGTCGCCGACGCCGAGAAGATAGGAACTGTTCCCACCGTTCAGGATTCTCTTGCCTTCAATCCGAGAGTAGAATACAATATCCTGCCCAGCAGGCTTAAATCCGACTATTCTGCCCGGCCAATCAAGCCCGCGAAAATGGTCGGAACACCGCTGGATAAACTTTATAACAGCTATCTGAAAGCAGGTCTCGGAAATTATACCACGCCATTGATAGAGTACAGTATCCAAAACCTGAGATCAAAAGAATATGCCATTGGCGGATATGTGTACCATAAATCGTCGCATTATAAACAGGAACTTGTTGATTCAATCGAAAAGGTACCTGCCGGATATGGTAGGACAGAGATATCTGCTTATGGTAAACGATTTTTTCCAAATGTCAATGTGATGGGTGAAGCTGGTTTTAACCGGCACTCGCTGCGGCATTATGGTGCCCGGGTGGATTTGCTTACCGACACTTCCGACATCGAAAAATGGAAACAGAAATTTACTTCGGTGTATTTCAAGACGGGTGTTTATTCAACAAAGCCCGATTCTTCTGCCTTTGATTATTCTCTTTTTTTGCGTGGCGATTACCTGCTCGATCATTTCAAAAATAAAGAACCCCATTTTAACCTGAGCTCGAGCCTGGGTCATGAAGTTGGTTCGTTTCGTCTGTCAATGGACCTATTATACGATCACACTAATTTAAGAACAGAAACAGATTCCTTCAGCGATAATATCTTGACAATACATCCTTACCTAACGAAGCGAAAAGATGAATGGCAACTAAAGATCGGAGGGCGTTTCAGCTATCTTAATACAGGAGTGTATACTAAAATATATCCATATGCCGATGTCCTTTTCAGGTTCAATATTGCCGATAAGCTAATGTCTGCCTATATGGGTATTACAGGATATCTCGAAAATAATTCGTATGCCAGTATTACCGAAGAGAATCCTTTCATTATTCCAGGGCTTTATGTTGCCAACACAAATCATCCGTATATTATTTATGGCGGATTAGATGGTTACCTGAGCAGTAAAGCCGGCTACAAATTTGAAGTTATGATGGATGCAAGGGACAGCGTGCCTTTCTTTGCAAATGATACCATCACACAGTACAATAATCAGTTTATGGTGATATATAACGATGCGGATGTTATTAAATACCATGCAGAGTTATCCTGGTCTCCGTTGAGCTATCTGAGTTTCTACCTGAGATCCGATCTTTACAGTTATAAGATGATCGATCAGGCAAAGCCATGGCATAAACCATCCTTCGAGCTTGCACTTACCGCCAGCTATAATTTTAAACAAAAGGTATTTGCAGATATCGATTTCTTTTTGCTTGGAAAACGTTATGCCCCTGATTTTGCTGCTCCCGGACCCGATCCGGGAATCATAACACTAAACCCTGTGTATGACCTGAACCTGAAACTTGAATATAAGTATTCGAATATCCTGGGCATATTTCTTCATTTTTATAATTTGACAAATACAAATTATTATCTCTGGAATCAATATCCAACACAACATATAATGGTTCTCGGAGGAATAAACTATAAGTTCTGAATACTGGGCTTCACCCATAGAACTATCTATTCGTCATAGATGCTGGTTGCTTGATGTTAAGTATGCGTATCTAGTAATTAAGTAACTCAATATTACTTTCAGGAAGGTGCCTTTCGCCCGATTATAAACTTCGATTTTGCTAAGTTTTTTCTTAGATAAAGTAAACCCTTTTTTGCTATTCTCTAATCCATTCTTTATGAACCTGTTACAGTGTTTATTTATTGTTGATAACAACTTGATTTTTAGCATTTTTCAACACCTCTTACACACCCTTTTTTATTATCTTTGATCTGTTTTTTTCAACCGGTATAAAGGCTGTTTTAAAAGCATTTTCATAGTTTCATTAATGACTGATAAACGTATTATTAACATTTACAAATTCCTCCTTCGATTCTTCTGAATAAATGAATTGATCAGGCGGATGGGTTATGTAAAAAACTAAATGGATATGAGTGGAAAGGACAAAGAGTTAAATCAGCATCTTAAAAAATCAAAGAGCAGCGATTATTCAGCAGATAGCATCCAGGTTCTGGAAGGACTTGAAGCCGTCAGGAAAAGGCCTGCTATGTATATAGGAGATATTTCCATAAAAGGATTACATCATCTCGTATATGAAGTGGTCGATAATTCCATTGACGAGGCTCTCGCCGGCTATTGCGACCTGATCGAAGTATTTATTAATGAAGATAATTCTATCCTTGTTTGTGATAACGGGCGCGGAATTCCTACCGACCTTCACGAGAAAGAAAAAAAATCTGCTCTTGAAGTGGTTATGACAGTTCTCCACGCGGGAGGTAAGTTTAACAAAGATTCCTACAAAGTATCCGGTGGTCTTCATGGGGTGGGCGTTTCATGCGTAAACGCATTATCGAGTCATATGAAGGTGACTGTGTATCGCGAGGGAAAAATATTTGTTCAGGAATATAAGCAGGGTAAGCCTCTATACGATGTTAAGGTTATCGGTGAAACCGACAGAACAGGCACCGAAACCTGGTTTATTCCCGATAGTACAATTTTTACGGAGCTGGAATTCAATTTCGAAATTCTTGCATCACGCCTGCGTGAACTTTCCTATTTAAACAAGGGTATAAGGCTCGAAATAACTGACAGACGTGAGTTGGAAGAGAATGGGAACGGAGGTCATCACCCGAAGGAAGTATTCTTTTCGGAAAAGGGGTTAGTTGAGTTTGTTGAATTGCTTGACCTTAACCGTGAAAAGCTGATCGACGCACCCATTTATATCGACACTGAGAAAAATGGCGTGCCTGTTGAGATTGCTTTACACTATAATACCTCGTTCTCCGAAAATATTCATTCATACGTAAATAATATTAATACGATCGAGGGAGGTACACACCTTGCCGGCTTCCGCCGCGGACTTACCCGCACACTGAAGACATATGCTGAGAAATCAGGGATGTTGGCCAAATTAAAATTCGATATCAATGGTGACGATTTCCGTGAAGGTCTTACTGCTATTATATCGGTTAAGGTAGCCGAGCCCCAGTTCGAAGGACAGACCAAAACCAAACTTGGCAATTCCGATGTGATGGGGGCTGTTGATCAGGCTATCAGCACAATGTTAGGTAATTACCTTGAAGAGAATCCGAAGGATGCCCGTTCTATCGTACAGAAAGTAATACTTGCTGCACAGGCACGGCATGCCGCCCGAAAAGCACGCGAACTTGTGCAACGAAAGAATGTATTATCCGGCTCCGGTCTTCCTGGTAAACTTGCCGATTGTTCAAATCGTGATGCCGAAGCATGTGAGATTTTCCTTGTTGAGGGTGATTCTGCAGGTGGTACTGCAAAACAGGGACGCGACAGGAATTTTCAGGCTATTCTGCCACTGCGGGGTAAAATCCTGAATGTTGAAAAAGCCATGCCTCATAAAATCTTCGATAACGAGGAAATCAAAAATATTTTTACGGCTCTGGGTGTTAGCGTGGGTACGGAAGAAGACTCAAAAGCACTTAATCTTGAAGGATTACGATACTATAAAGTTATTATCATGACCGATGCTGATGTCGATGGCAGTCATATTGCCACCCTCATCATGACATTCTTTTTCAGGCATATGGAAGAATTAATAAACAGAGGTCACTTGTATATTGCAACGCCTCCATTATACCTTGTAAAGAAAGGGAAGTTGCAAAAATACTGCTGGACCGAAGAGGAACGTCTGGCGACTGTAGAAGAATATGGAAAAGGCAAGGATGGTACAGTTCATGTACAGCGCTATAAAGGGTTGGGAGAAATGAATGCAGAACAACTATGGGAAACAACTATGAATCCCGAAATGCGTACCTTACGCCAGGTTACTATCGAAAGCGCTGCTGAAGCTGATCGTATTTTCTCCATGCTGATGGGCGATGATGTGCCGCCTCGCAGGGAATTTATCGAAAAGCATGCAAAGTATGCCAAAATAGATGCTTAACTAAGTATAGGATTATTGACACGAATTTTGAAACAGGCTTCATAGAACCTGTTCATCTCTTTATTCACGTATTCAATGTTAGCAAAGGATAACAAAACAGCATTTCATTACATTGCATATGGTTTACTGTTATTAATACCGTAATAATTATTGAATGCAGGGGATGTAATGCGCTCATGCTATTTAGCGATCCATTCAGGTTTTTATTCAATTTATTAAACAATGAATCAATATCTTCATCCGCTGATCGAACGTTTTAAAGCTGCTCATAATCCAAAACGGGCAGAAATGGCAAAACACTATCTTAAAGGCCAGTTTGAGTTCATTGGTCTCGATGCTAAAACCCTGCGGTCATTAATAGCTGATTTTATTAAAGAATTTCATTATCCTGATACGGAAAAACTGGGTGAGGTTGCCTTACATCTATGGCGGATGCCTGAACGCGAATTTCAGCATGCAGCTATCGAGATTATCCGAAAGAAAACAAAGCAGTTCAGGAAACAAGATATCGCCTGGGTTGAAGAACTAATTATCCGAAAATCGTGGTGGGACACCGTCGATGCAATAGCCATACATATATGCGGTGACTTCTTTAAGCTATTTCCCGAACAAATTATACCCATTACCAATCGGTGGATCGATTCTGATAATATATGGCTGAATCGCTCTGCTCTTTTGTTTCAGCTTAAATATAAAGTCAATACAGATACAAAACTTTTATCGAGCTATATTGAAAAACAGGCCGGGCATAAAGATTTTTTCGTTCGTAAAGCGATCGGCTGGATACTGCGGGAATATTCCAAAACCAATAAAAAATGGGTAGCTGAATTTGTCGCTTCGCATCAACTCTCATCACTCAGCAGAAAAGAAGCCACTAAATATAATTAATATCAGAGCCCCGGGCAATACTATTTTTCTGCCAATTATCATTTCTGATGGCTACTCGTTAAATTGTGTTAAACAAACGAACCAAAGGTACCACAGAGACGTTTTATACGTTAGATTTACATATTATTTTAATCTTTTGCATAATTTTTAACGATTGAAGGTTTTGAGTAAAATGAGAAGTAAATTTGTAAAAAAATTAATGGTCATGAAAACAAGAAAATATCTCGGAACGTTTGTTGTCGCTCTGATAGGGGGTTTGATTGCCGTCTTTATTTATGCCCTCTTTGTTCCTAAACACGACAGGGTCATTACGGCAAATGTCCAACAGCCTGTCAATTATACGAATTTGCAAGGCATCGATCCGGTGAACATTAACTTTATTGAGGCTGCAAAGAAGTCGGTTGAAGCTGTAGTGCATGTTAAGACACAATCAATCCGTCAGGTATCTAATCCTATCCTTGAGTTTTTTTATGGTGATGCCTATAACGATACGCAACCAATGCTCGGTTTTGGTTCCGGAATCATTATTACGGATGATGGTTACATTGTCACCAATAATCATGTTGTAGAAAATAGTGATAAAGTAGTAGTGGTACTTAATGATAAACGGGAATTCGATGCTGAAGTTATTGGGACAGATCCGAGCACCGATCTGGCACTCCTGAAAATAAAAGGTGAAGGATTCCATTACCTTCCATGGGGCGATTCCGATGCGCTTCAGGTAGGAGAATGGGTACTGGCAATTGGAAATCCTTTTAACCTGACTTCTACGGTTACCGCAGGGATTGTAAGCGCAAAGGCAAAGAACATTGGTCTCATACAGGATCAAAACCGTATGGAATCATTTATTCAGACCGATGCTGCAGTTAACAGCGGTAATAGCGGAGGAGCATTAGTCGATATTCATGGAAACCTGGTTGGAGTAACCATTGCAATTATGTCTCCATCGGGCGGAAATGTAGGGATATCGTTTGCCGTTCCTGTAACGATGGTGCGTAAAGTGGTGAAGGACCTAATTGAATTTGGGGTAGTGCAGCGTGCAATTCTCGGAATAAGTATACAGGATATTACCTCTGAACTGGCAAAGGAAAAAAGGCTTGATAAAATTGAAGGGGTATACGTTTCTGCTGTTCGTGAGGATGGCGCAGCAAAAGCGGCTGGTATAGCAACAGGAGATGTGATACTTTCAATTAATAATGTAACTGTCAACAGTTCTGCAGAATTACAGGAGCAGGTAAGCCGCTACAGGCCCAACGATAAAGTCATTGTAGTTGTAAAAAGAGACAACAAAACGAAACAATTTGAAGTGACTTTACGTAACCTGCAAGGGAAAACCGATTACGTTTCAAACAATTCATTCGACTCAATACTTGGTGCTCGATTTGAAAATGTCAGCAATGAAGAAAAGGCCAGATTAGGTATCAGGTACGGCGTAAAAGTAGTCGAATTGAATGCTGGAAAACTTAGGGCAGAAGGAGTCAAAGAAGGCTTCATCATTACTCAGGTAAATAATAAACCCGTCTACTCAGTTGAAGATCTGGAAAAGATTATTAAGGTTACTAGCGGAGGAGTGTTCATTGAAGGAATTTATCCAAACGGAGTAATTCAATACTACGCTATTGGGTTGAAGTAAAATTACAGGTGTCATATATCATGAAGGGCCTGCAATTTTGCGGGCCCTTTGTGCATGTTTCCGGGAGGGTAGATTCAAAATAAAAAGATAAGAATAAAAAATAATCTAAATTCGCGGAATAATTTTTTGAAGGAGTATGAGACAGTTAAAGATTACAAAATCAATTACAAATCGTGAGAGTGCTTCGCTCGACAAGTATTTACAAGAAATAGGAAAAGAAGATCTGATCACAGTGGAAGAAGAAGTTGAGCTTGCACAACGGATCAAGAAAGGAGACAAGCTGGCTCTGGAAAAACTGACACGTGCCAACCTGCGTTTCGTGGTGTCAGTTGCTAAACAATATCAGAACCAGGGTCTTAGTCTTCCTGACCTGATCAACGAAGGAAATCTTGGACTGATTAAAGCAGCTGAGAAATTTGATGAAACTCGTGGATTCAAATTTATTTCCTACGCTGTATGGTGGATACGTCAGTCGATTCTTCAGGCCCTGGCGGAGCAATCACGTATTGTCCGACTTCCTTTAAATCAGGTAGGATCGCTGAATAAAATAAATAAAGCATTCTCAAAATTTGAGCAGGAATATGAGCGGACTCCTACTCCTGAAGAGCTTGCTGAAACTCTTGAATTACCAAAAGAAAAGGTAACCGATACCTTGCGTGTTTCAGGCCGCCATATTTCTGTCGATGCTCCTTTCAGTGAAGGCGAAGATAATTCGTTGCTCGATGTTCTTATCAACAGCGACTCACCTAAAGCCGATCTTCAGTTGTTGAAGGAATCTCTTACGCGCGAAATTGAAAGGGCTCTTTCTACGCTGACCGACCGCGAACGCGATATTGTCCGCTCGTTCTTTGGGATCGGCTGCCAGGAAATGACCCTGGAAGAAATCGGTGAACGTTTTGGACTCACCCGTGAACGGGTTCGTCAGATCAAAGAAAAAGCGATCAGAAGGTTACGTCACACTTCACGCAGTAAGCTATTGAAAACTTACCTGGGATAATACTTCTAATATATCGAAGAAAAGCTGCATCCATATAATGCAGCTTTTTTTCATTATTTTTTCCATGGTTATAGTAATGGACGGTTTTGATTGATAATAATGCTTATTTTTGTGCGTCTTCAGTTCAATAGTATCGCACATGGATAAGTATACGATAGCCCTTGTTCAGCTTAACCTGGATAATACTCCGGCTGAAAATCTGAAGAAATGTACCGGGTGGGTACGAAAGGCCAAGAAGCAAGGCGGTCAGGTGATCTGCCTGCCGGAACTCTATAGCTCCTTTTACTTCTGTCAGTCGGAGAATACAAAATACTTTGACCTTGCAGAACCAGCCAACGGAACTTCCTTTAAAGCTTTTAGTGCATTGGCCGCAGAGCTTGGAGTAGTGATTATAGTTCCCTTCTTTGAAAATCGTCTGCGGGGAATTTATCACAACAGTGCCCTGGTTATTAATTCCGATGGGAAACAGTCGGGGTTGTACAGGAAGATGCATATTCCGGACGATCCGTATTACTATGAAAAGTATTATTTTACACCTGGCGACCTGGGATTTAAATCGCATCCCACAACATTTGGTAACGTCGGTGTTCTGATATGCTGGGATCAGTGGTTTCCTGAAGCTGCCAGAATTACCGCAATGCAGGGAGCTGAAGTATTGTTTTACCCGACTGCTATCGGCTGGCATCCGGCTGAAAAGAAACGATACGGCGAAAAGCAACAGGGAGCATGGATGAATGTTATGAAAGGCCATGCCGTGGCAAATGGTATATATGTGGCTGCAGTAAACAGGATAGGACTCGAAAAGCCAATCCCTGATTCCGATGGCATTGAATTCTGGGGCTCATCCTTTATTGCAGGCCCTCAGGGAGAAATCCTTGCACAGGCTTCAGTCGATAAGGAAGAGATTATTCTGGCCGATGCCGATCCTTCACTCATCGAGGTTGTACGCAGAAACTGGCCATTTTTCAGGGATCGCCGGATCGATGCCTATGGTGATATTATGAAACGTGCCTGTGATTGATTAGTGATGAAGACAGTTCAACGCCGTTTACCGGCCGAGTTTGAGCCTCAGCAGGCTGTCCTGATTTCTTTTCCACATGAAGGAAATGACTGGCCGGGTAAATTTGCTGCTGTTCAGTGGGCATTCGTTGAGTTTATCCGGAAGATCAGCCTTTTTGAAGATATCATTCTTATATCAAAATCCGAGAATCATTATTCACGTGTAAGAGATATGCTCGAAAGAGCTCATGTCGATTTACACCGTATCGATCCGTTATTTATTGATACAAACAGAAGCTGGATGCGCGATTCCGGGCCGATCATTGTTAAACATGACAGCGGTGTAAGGGAAGCATTACACTTCAAATTCAATGGTTGGGCAAAATATGGAAACTACCGGAAAGATCAACACGTCGCTACCGCTATTAGTAAGCACTTAAAAATGCCCGTAACACAGGTTCTCTATAGAAATCAACCGGTGGTGCTCGAGGGTGGAGCCATCGATTATAACGGAAGAGGAACTCTGATAACTACTGAAGAATGTCTTCTCGATCAATCAAAGCAGGTGAGAAATCCTGGTTTTACAAAAGCTGATTACGAAGATATTTTTCATGAATATCTCGGAGTCACCAATGTTATCTGGCTCGGGAAAGGTATTGAAGGCGACGATACGCATGGCCATATCGATGATATCTGTCGCTTTGTAAATATTAATACTGTAATTGCCTGTTACGAAAACAATACAAAGGATCCTAATCATAGGTTGCTTGAAGATAACCTTCACCGACTTCAATCAGCACAATTGGAAGACGGGAAAAGGTTATCTGTTGTTCAACTTCCCATGCCAACCAGGCTTGATTTTGAGGATATGCGACTTCCGGCCAGCTATGCGAATTTTCTGATCCTGAACAGGGCAGTCCTGGTTCCGACTTTTAATGACAGGAACGACTACCTGGCGCTGGGTATTTTAAAAGATATTTTTCCAGGCCGTGAGGTGATAGGCATCAGCGCTATTGATCTCATCTGGGGACTTGGCACGTTGCATTGTCTTAGCCATGAAATTCCCTTATGAAGAAATGGCGATGCCAGAAAGATAAAAGGCCATCACATAAGATCAGAATTTTATAATCTTATTAGTTTCAAGCACACTATTGCCATGTTGCAACCGGTAGATATACACTCCGTTTCCTGCCACTTCTCCGGCTGAATTTTTACCGTTCCAGACGAAAGTATGTTTTCCGGCTGGTAGAAAACTTTCAGTCACCACAGTAATTTCACGGCCAGTAATATCAAGTATCTTGAGACTGTAATAACCGCTTGTATTAATCTTCACATCAATGTTAGTAGAAATCGAAAAGGGGTTGGGATAACAACGCATGGTGCCGGGTTTCGCTTCAATACCATTTACAGCCGAAATAGTATCCGGGTTCGAACCTTTTGAAATACGATACACATGCAGTTCACAACGTTCGAAGGTATCCGAGAATTCATTGTTGCTAATAGCCAAACCTCGAATTGATGTTTCTTTGGGTAAGAATCCGGCATGTATTTTTTTAGTTCCCGCATCGATATCCTGTTGAAAATCGCAGGTAATGCTTCCGGTTTCATAATCGATAGTTCCCGAATGATGCTGCCATGAAAATTCGGGGACCAGTAAACCATCACCATTATCATACAGATAAACCCATTGAGTAGGATAATCAACATCGGAATTTGACGATAAATACCCACCACCCAGGATCAGACTGCCCGGTTCTATGGGTGTATCAAGGTTCAGGTTGAAGGTTTGGCCTGAAGCTGCGACATCCCACTCCTGGTGCATTGCTGAGCTGAAAACGGAAAATACATCCTCTATGGCACCATCGTCAATAGCTACTCCATTAACAGTAAATTTCACGGTTATGTCATCCTGCTCTGCAGGATTTTCAAATACCTCACCTGCAACTTCCGAAACCCTGATGGCAAAAACATAGTAATCCGTTTCAGTTTCACGTATCATGGCGTCGACACGACGGCCAAGCTCATTTGCATCGTCCGTTATGCTTATACCTTCAGGCTCAGCATCAAGTATGATATCCTTATATTCCTCCGTAAACCTGACTATCTCGCTCATCTCGACGTAGTTTTCAGGCGGTGTCGCTCCAAAGTATGGAAACCACGACAGTCCTTTTGCTCCGTGTACAATAGGTATCCAGCAAAGCATGCGCAATTGTTCCTGTGTCGGAGGGTACAGTGAAACATCATGGGCATGCCCGAGACTTCTAACATCGCAGGTTTCTGTCCATGCGCTAAAAGGTATTAAACCAAAATTATACTTGTTGTATCTTTCATTCAGCTCAGCAATTTCAGCCATATGTAAGCCATTATCAGCCTCAAATTCAACGGCATAATGGTCGAAGGAATATACATCGGCAGTCCAGTTGGGATAGAATAATTTCGACTGCAGGGTCGGATAACTGGCAAGAGTAGCCCATTCCGATGTAAATACCAGGTGTTGTGGATCGGCTTCATGCGTTTTTTCAGTCCAGCTTTTCACGAGGGCTATGTTTCCATCGGTAGAACCGGTAATATTCATATTATTTGAGACAGGTTCATCCATCCAGGTCCAAAAAAACAGGGCCGGATGATCTTTATTGGCATTGACAGCACTTTCAATTTCATCCAGTGTCGGGTAGGGTACACCACCGGCCGATCTGTTTACCCAGGTTGTATCTTTCAATGGTCCTATTGCATAAGTCCCTGCCGCCTGCGACTGGTCTAGATAATCAGCCCAGCTTGGAGGGCACTGGGGCTGATCAAAATATCCTTCCATGAGGTTGCAGAATTTATGATCTATCCAGTGAGCAATACTTCCTCTGCGTAATCCCAGTGTATGGATAAAAAATATAGGATCGCCATTGTAACATACTGCTGAGTTTTCATTTATTCCTGTCACAGGTACACCATCATAAGGCTTATTGAAAGATTTCATTTCTTCTAAAATTACATTATCACCGGCATCTTTAAGTTCAATTTTCAAGGTATAATTATCAGCTACCAGATTGCGAAGGTTCATGGTAAAGTCAAAATATTTTTCAAGTTCACTCTCTCTGTAAAACACTTGTTCATTATATCCTTTTTCACCTGTGAGAGTAACGATAAACTTATCACCGTCATTGATTTTTGTAAGCGAAACAATGAACCTCATACCAATCCGTCCGAAGAACGATGGCGGTGCAACAATGTGCATTTCCTGTGCACTATAGGGTATTCGTTCAGCAGAAACCTGAACATTATCAAAGAATATATCGCCACTTTGGTTAAGCATCCAGGTGCTCCAACCTATCCGTATCTCATTTACAGCTTGCATGCCTGAAAGACCCGTAAATTCTAATTCTTTATTGCCATTAAGATAAACTGCCATGCGACCTTGTACGGTGTCGTACTCGAATTCGCAGCAATACCATGTATTCAGCGAAAGAGGCGTGATCCCGCCGCCGCGTGTTTCTGTTGTAGTGCCAAACAATCCCAGGTATAAGTTGTTGCTATGCCTGTAAATAGTCACTTTTGGAATAGCTCCAACCCCTGTTTTTGCGAAGGATGTAATGAGTGCATGGTTATTATCCTGCGTATGGGTAAAGTTGCTGCCAAGTTTGAAATAAAACTTTGACCATGCCACAGCAACACAGGTGTCTTTATGAGCAAATACTCCTGTAACGAATGCATTTCGCGAGCCTGAAACCGTTTCATTCTCCACATATGATCTAAATGAGAATTTACCGCAGAAGACCGCACTGTCGACAATTTCGGCAGTCCCCCGGGTAATAGTAGGATCCGCAAACGGATAGTATATCCCAGGTTCAAAGTCAGCCCTGAACAGCAAGTCCTGTTGTCCAAATAAAGTTGTAAAACTCAATATTGCTATTACCGGAATAATTTTGTAAACGTGTGTCATAATATTTCTCTGTTATATTTGTGAGGGATTAAGGAATATGCAGACTTGTCCTGTTTCATAAGGATTTTTTATACTTTCTTCAATTTCACACATCAGTCATTAAAGACCCTTATTTAGAAAGTATAAATAGTCAACCCTTAAAAAGTCGTTGTTTTTAGAAAATGATAATTTAAAACAGGGA
>CAZWIU010000065.1:0-23508 GCA_964634105.1 uncultured Bacteroidales bacterium
GGCTGGCTCGTTCGGGTCTTGCACCCTATAGAACAATGGCATGCATAGCGCACAAGAAAAGGCCCAATGCAATTGCATCGGGCTTTTTTGCTTTCATGGTTGGCTAAATATTCAATATTAGGATATTAGATCCCTGTCTTCCATCTTCTTCTACTCAAAGGGAACGAATATCAGCAAAAGAATCAGGAAAAAAATGGGACAGACATTGATATAATATTTCCAAAACAAACAGCAATCCCTGCAAGTACTATTGTCATTCCAACGTACATCGGATTACGGGTATGACTGAATAGGCCGTTGGTTGCCAGTGCGGTTGATTTTCTAAAGTTATGTGTGGTATTATAATTATTAAACAACTGGTAAGAGATTGACAGAAGATAGAAACCAGTGAAAAGCAGAAGCAATCCTGTTAGATTATAGGAGAAAGGTATAACGTTCAAGCCCGGAAATACCTGATAACTCAAACTAATAATTACTATTCCTGAAATAAAATAGAATGGTGGAATCGTAACTGATTTCATATAGATAATGTTTATTCAACGTACCTGCAGAACAGATATCAAACATAATTTATGGTTATTGAGCGCTAAATGAATTTTTGGAGAACAGAATGAATTGGGAGGTGAATGGCTAGTCAGTCATGGCTAATTGTTTCAGATCGACGGTGACATGATAGCTCTCTTTTTTGGTAATAGTAATCCGTGCATATCTGCCATTGCGAAAAGGGCCAGGATTTACTATGGTACAGTGATCAATTGAATCGATCCCGATTCCCTCATGAATATGCCCCGTAGTGCAAAGAATAGGTCTTATCCGGAGAATAAAATTACGAATTGCTTTACTTCCTACGTGATAGTTATTTCCCAGATCATCGCACGAGGTATTGAAAGGCGGTTGATGCGGGATAAAAATAAGGGGTTTGCCAGGTTCAATATTGCCGGCGATTTCCGACAGCCAATTTTCAGCTGCTTCTTCTGTGTATTCGCAAGGAGTCTGTCCGGGACACGGCAGAGATCCGCTAATCCCCGTAAGCACATATTCTGAATACTGTTTTATCGATCTGTTAACAGAAATATTCTTACGTTTTAAGTAAACCTCCACTTCAGGATAATCACAATTACCTGTAACGGCATAGATATGAGGATTTAAAACCTGCAGAGTTTCGATGATATTCTGTGCTTCTTTTTCCTTGCCGAAATGCGTTATATCGCCCGAGAGCAGAACCATGTCCGATTTTTCAATCTCATTTCCTATTCTTTCGAGCAAATGACCCGCTCCATGAATGTCAGTCAGGTGAATAATGATAAATTCCTTCATAGTTTTCATTATTATCACATGAAAAAAGTAATGAAAAGAGTACGTATTTCAAGATGCATATCTGTCACGTAGATGAGTTAAGAGTGATTAAGTTGCAGGGATTAAAAAGGGAATGCCGGTATCGTTAGGCGAACCGGCATCTTTCCCAAAAAACCAAAACCATGAAAACAAAAAAGCAAAAATAATGTTTAAACTGACTTATTGAAGCTTTTAAGAAGAAATTCTTTGCTTATGAGGAAATTAGATCTTTTTTTTAACTAAAAAGCACAATAAACTACAGCAAAAATGAGATACTGAGAAAGACTATCCCGAAAAACTCTCTTATATTCTTTCGACGATAACTTCTCTTTCTGTCAGATTGGCCTTCATTGAGTGAAACAATGCCAATTTTTAATTCTGGTGCTGCCTTTTTGTAGGCCAGAAATGTACGTCTGGTATGTGGATGAACTGAAACAATATTGATCCCGGGAATATCTTTGCCTGAGAATTCAGCGTTAATAAAGTTGATTGTAGTATATGCTGTCGATAATGTTCTGGAGCGATTAATGTCTTCTGTACAGATCTCTTTGATAGCATTAGCGCTAACTCCAAACTCACACAGAATATTTTTTGCCTCGGTCGATTTGCATTTAGCTAAACGATAAACAGTAGAGTCATCCGAAGTTCGTACTTTATAATAAACATTGGTATCATATAGACCAAATATAGAATCATTGATGCTGATGGAGGAAATAAGAAGATCTCTGTTCTTTCCCTTAATATATGCATCGTTTAAAAAAGAGACCGAAACAGTCCTTAGGGTATCAACTGATGAAATTTGGTAAGAAAAAGTTTGAGGTTTGCTGCCAGCAGTTCCTTTATCAATTATTTGACCATTAACGGTGATCTTAAATGAAGACGCCTCCGGTTTGGAAAGTGTTCCTCGTAAGGTGGCAGAAAGTTTCTAGGTTTCTTTAAATATCAGCGGAGGTGACAGATGAAATACGAGTTCTCCATTTTTGCCCATTAAGTATTCATCTTTAGAAGGAGTGCCTGTTGTTACTAATAACGAATAATTGTCTTTCTTAAAAATGTGTGCTACCTCCAATAGTTCTTTTCTGCTTAGCCATCCTTCAGCGATCAGAATATCCGCATCATAAATAGGGTGGTGCAGCGATAAGTAAGAATAAAGAGGTTTATCGGTCAGCCATCCAAGAATAAAAAGAATAAACAAGAGACTGATCAGGAATACTACAAACCTCTTCTTATTCAATATCAGGCAGTTTTTTTACGACGGAATATTCTGCTTAAGAATCCGCCATTATCTTCCGAATAATACTTGGTATCGTAACCATATTTAAATGATTCCTTCCTGATGTTCAGATCGTTGATCAGGACGCTATAATTCGAAAAACCATTATTTTGAAGTCCTTTAATTGCATTTTTGAAGGCATCACGTATGGTATAATTAAGACGTACAACAAAAATATTAACATCGGAATGTTTCATCAGGAGGAATGTTTCAGAAACTATTCCTACAGGTGCCGAGTCAATGACAATATAGTCGTACATTCCTTTTAGCGTTTCAATAAATTCGGTTGTCCGGTCCGATGCAATTAATTCAGCCGGATTTGGCGCTGCCGGTCCGGCCGATATAAGATCGAGATTTTCTATTTCAGTGGGAAGAATGATATCGTCGATTACCGCTTTATCGATAAGATATGAACTGATACCAATCATATTGCTTGCACCAAAATCCTGATGAATTTTTGGTCTGCGAAGGTCAAATTCAAGTAAAACCGTCTTATGTCCGTTAAGTGCAAGCGTCGATGCGAAGTTAATAGCGCAAAACGTTTTGCCGTCACCACTCGATGATGAGGTCATCAGTACAACCTGTTTTTTGCCGCTATGGTCAAAGAACTGGAAGTTTGTTCGCACACTTCTGAACGACTCGGCAATAGATGAATTGGGTCGTTGTGCCACAATAAGATTAATCTTTCTGAAATTATGAAATACTTTACCAAGAATTGGGTTATCGGTCATGCCTTCGATCTCTTCTACAGTTTCAAGTCGATTGTTGAAGAAATCAAGGATCATTATGTATGCTGTTGGAAGCAAGAAAGCAAGAAAGAGTGCAATAAGCAGGTTTAATTTTCTTTTAGGGGAAACTGCAGAAGGACTTATAGCACGTGCAGGTTCTACGACTTCATAATCAGGCATGCTCGATGCTTTTGCAATTTGTGCTTCGGAACGTTTCTGAAGCAGAAATGTATAAATTGTACTGTTCAATTCAAATTTTCTTTCAATACCCTTTAACTGAAGCTCTGTTTTAGGCATTGTAGAAATCTGACCTGTAAGTTTATTGATACGGTAATCGATTTCCTTGATAGAAGAGTTGAGCGTTGACAGAGAGTTCTCAACATTTTCTTTAATGGTCTTTTTCAGATTATCAATTCTGATATTATAATTCCTTAGCATAATATTATCAGAACTTTCTCCCGAACCAAGATGGCTGGCCCTTTCCGAACTAGCTGCAATCAACTCCGACACCAGGTTAGTAAGAATGGGGTCGACAACATTCATTGATGAAGGTGCTACCAGGTCTGAAATATCCCTGTTTTTATTGAAATAATCATTCAGATATATATAGTACCGTTGCTGTTCTTTCAGGGCTGCTTTCTCACTTTCCAGGGCATCGAGCCGTGAAAATACCTGTTGCCCCTGGAAACTCAAATCCATTACCTGGTGCGAGGTTCTGAATGTCTTCAGGTTAGCCTCGGCAGTAGATAATGAATCCTTAAATTCAGATATCTGTGCATCGATGAAAGATACTGTGCTTGCAGCAGCATTATTCTTTTTTTGAAGGTTCCTGTCAAGGAAAACAGAAGTAAGCGTATTCAGGAAGTCAGTAACCCGGTAATAGTTAGTGCCTTTAAGCGACAGACGGATGATAGAAGCAGTTTGACTGATTGGCTCAACGGTTAAATAATTTTGGTACTCAAATGTTAAAAAGTTTGTATTATGCATGAAAAAAAAGAGTGACTTGCTCTTCGTAAAGCTTTTATCAAAATATTCGGTTTTGAGTACCTGGAAACTGCAATATTCGGTCTTAATCTGTTGTCCGAAACTATATTTGAATTTAAAAGGTTTATAGGGTTTTACTCCGGTAACCTTGTCATCGATATAGTTGTACAGGTAAACAGGGTCCTTTTGACTTTTTGTATAGATCTGAAAAGAATTATCGTCAATAAATTCGATATAAAATTTCAGGTAGCTTGCCTGATCGTGCGTCGGGTCTACAACAATCCGGATAGGAGAGGTTTCATATTGTTCAGTTTTAGTAATAAAGTTTGTATTTTCCAGCAGGTCGGAGAAAAGCGATTTTTCGTAGCTGTAAATAGATGTTTTCATATCCATTTGTTGCACAGCTTCTTTTATAATGGTGAACGAGCTCAGTACTTCGATCTCGTTATCGATATTATTTTTACCCGATAACAAAGCCATTCCCGACATGAAGTCTTTTCCTGCTGTGAGAGCGCTTCTTTCTTTCTCTGAAATCATTACGGTAGTCGTATTCTGATATAAAACAGTGGCAGTCTTATTATATATAAAAGCAGCAATCAGCAATAAAACAGCTGTTACTATATATAATCTTTTATAGCCTAAAAACCGCTGAGCGACCTTTTTATAATTGACACTCTGTTGGAAATCTTCTTCTGGTATCCTCATGTTAACTTACTTTAAATTGGAATAAGCATTGGCAAGTGTTGCTATAGTAGTTAGTGCCGAAAGAATCATCAGAATTACTGAACGATCCTGTAACGAACGGTATTTAGCCCTGACAGGTTCAACAAGGAGAATATCGTTTGGCAGCAAATAAAAATAATCGGATTCAACGATCTTCTTATCTGTCAAATCCAGATAATAATACTTAATTTGATTGTCTTTTTCTCTAAGCAGTGTTACTTTCGTTTTATCGCCAAAGCTTGCAATATCTCCGGCAAGTCCCAACGCCTGGAAAACAGTAATCTTCTCATCGAAGAATGTATAGTTTCCCGGACGACTTACTTCACCTACAACAGTTATTTTATTACCTACAAACCTGACCCGAAGGGATACATTGGTAAGGTATTTATTCAGCTCTTTTTCAAGCTTTAGCCTTGCTTGTTCAATAGTGAGGTCTTTAACCAGAATATTGCCAATGAAAGGAAAAGTAATATATCCCTCTTCATTAACAACATACGATTGCAACATCTCACTGTTCTGGCTGTATTGCATCTCGCCGTTAAAAATATTCGATGTTGCCTGATCAAGGCTATATATCCTTATATAGAGATAGTCATAAGGCTGAATGGTTTTTTCAGTAATATTGTTATAGTATTCATTTTTGGAACCGGGAGTATTGATTGTATACTTCAGTTTCTGAGTGGGCACGCAACCCACGGCTAATAAAAAAATTAGCAAATAAAGGATAGTCTTTTGCATACCGGATAAATTCAGAATTGATTGATGACAAAGTTAGGACAGGAATGGAAAAATACAAGAAATTAATGACCTCCTGCACGAAATACACTTAAAATTGTCCTGAAAAATAGAACAAAATCTGCTTTTAACGACCAGTTGTCGATATATTGCATGTCGAGTTTCATCCATTTGTCGAAAACCACATCATTTCGGTTTGGTATAATCTGCCAGGTACAGGTAATGCCGGGCTTAACTGAAAGCCTGCGAAGCTGCCAGCGTTCATATTTTTTTACCTCCTCAGCCAGGGGTGGCCTGGGTCCGATAAGTGACATTTCACCTTTTAGCACATTGAAAAATTGCGGTAGCTCATCGAGGCCGGTTTTCCTTAACATTTTACCCACAGTTGTTATACGAGGATCATTTTTTATCTTGAAGGCGGGGCCATCACTTTCATTATATTGTATAAGCTTAGCTTTCAGCTCTTCCGCATTCTGAACCATTGTGCGGAATTTATAAATGTAGAATTTTCTTCCTCTAAGGCCAACACGTTCCTGCTTAAATATAATGGGCCCTTTTGAAGTCATTTTTATGAGAACAGCTATAACGAGCATAAAGGGAGAGAGGAGGAAAATAATTGCGAACGAAATCCAAAAATCCATGAAAGTCTTCCACATGATGGCAAAATGATTCTTGTGTGCCTGGTTAAAAGTAAGGAAAGGGATATCGTTGAAATTCGACAAGTAAGCATTTGGGAAATTCATGGGTGATAAATTCGATTGTAAACGGAATATCACTCCGATTTCCTCACATATTTGTATCAGGTCATGAACTTTTTCATGTTCCAGCTCACTCTTACAATAAATTACCTCATCTACAATATCTACCTTGATAAGGTCCTTAATCGAAATTTTATCGGGGAGTACCCTAAGTTCCCGTCCATATTTTTTGCGGATTTTGTCGGAATTAGAAAGAATCATAAGAATCCTGAATCCCCATTCTTTATGGATAAGAATATCGGAGATGAAATTGTCCGATTTCTCATCGGCATATATAATGACATTGTGAATATTATGCCCGTTTACCCTGAAATACTTGAATACCCTGTAAGTTAACATTCTCAGCACGAAGAGCGAAAGAAGGTTGATTAGAGAGAATGATATAATCATATAATGGCTGAAAATTTCCAGCCTGAACAGGTGTTTAAACAGGAATATAAGGAGGAATCCAATAAAAGTGAAATTAAGTAAATTGAAGAATATAGAAAGGGTACTTCTGGTTCTGGGTATTGTAGCCAGATTTGTATTTCGTAACATAATTGCCCAGGTAGGTATAATCAACAGCAACATGTATACATAGTCAATTGTGAAGACGAAATATAGAGTCTGTATAGAGTTGACAATTACGTATGCCAGAAAGTATGAAAGTATTGTTACAAGGATATCAAGAATTGGTAGAATACCCAGCACCCTTTTCCCATTAAATAACTTTGTGATCCACTGAATATCAATCAAACGTTTCATGAAGAAGGATTTAATCCGAAACAAAATTAATGAACTTTATTACCTGTAAACGATAATATTAGTGAACGGGTGTAAGTATTTGACCAAGGCTTGTTTTTTTGAGACATAACTCAAAAAATGAGTTATCTTATTTAAATATCAAGGTTAGCAGGCTTAATCCTCACCTGAGAATAAGCACTTTTTCCTGGGCAATAAGCTGGTGTTGATTGAATAGTGATAAAAGATATAAACCTTCGGGAAGTCCTGATATATCGAGATGTAAAGGTGTGCTATTGATAGTTGAATTGATCTTTTCAGTGATCGCAGGCAATCCGTTAAAAGTCAGCAACTGGATATAGTATTTCTCCGAAATATCAATAGTATCGCCACTTTTAAAAACACTGACCGAGATAATATCATTACCTGGATTTGGAGTAACAAATACTTCAAGATCGGTAGGATTCAACGTTATTTCAGGTGTGATAAACGGGGAGGCCAGGTAGTTTTGCAGTATTTCAGTTTCCGATAATGCCTTGTTGTAGAGAGAGAACATATATAATGATCCCAGCCAGGGCAAATCTCCATTAATACTATTGCCGAAAACCAGTCTGGAGTTATCATTCCAGTCGTCAAATCCGGAGGGTCTGAATCCCAGTTCGGTAACTTTGCCGTTTACATAGATCATCTCATCACCACTCCTGTTGTGTACAAATACGATATGTTGTAATACATCCGATTCAAGAGGCGATTCAATAGCAAACGAAGGATTCCCATGCTGGTCAGTGGTTCTGGTCGTCAGGTTGACATGGTATCGCACCTTCTTATCGGCCCAAGGATCGATAGTACAGCCAAGTGAAAAGTTTGTGGAATGTTCATTACCAAAAGATACGATCTTTACTTCCGGTAATTGAATCTGATCTGAAGTTTTTAGCCAGCATTCCAGTGTAATTTCGTCGGTACGGTTAACAGCTTCATTGATTTTATTTGAAATGTCATAGTCGGAGATCAGCATAGTCCCGTTTTCAATTTTAAGGCACTTGTGGATATCCGAACTAATGTCTGCTGTATCTGTAATGACAAGATCAACGGGACTTTCATACCATGATATATCAGGAACCCTATCGATTGTCCTGTTGGGGAAATAATACTGAACGATGAGACTATCGCTTATCCTTTCCTGGGTAAACCAGGGGAGAGTGAATGCGTTGATAAGATTGCTATAGATCAAATGGCCATTCTGATCGTTGGTAACTAACTGGTAGGTGTATCCGGTGTTTGCTAAAAGTGCGCTGTCGCAAAAGTATGTTTCAGTAATGCCATCTGCAACAAAGTAGGAGGTATCAGCTTCATATTTTAAAATACTATATCTTGGGTTGGTGAAAATTTGTTGTTCCCAACCCAGATGAATACTATTAGATGTAGTGAATAGCACACGCAACACTGTGGAGTCGGATTGAACTACCTCAGGTACTAAGATACTGACTGTACTTGTTGGGGCAGACAAACCATAATTATTTGCTGCAACAACATAGTAGAAATAGATTGTTTCTGATTCTATTGCGTAGTCGATATATTGTGTAATATCAATACCGGTTGAATCGAACATTGATATTCCACCTATGTCAGTTCCCCTGTAAATTAAAAATTTATTCTCATTATCTGAATTGTCATCCCATTGCAGAATGACTCCGTTTGAACCGTTAAAAGACACGTCCAGGTTGGTCGGCGCCTGGGGTGGATTATGAGGCATGCTCAGTGTAGTGGCGCTAATTTCGTTGCTAAACCCCGACTCGCCATCGGAATTTACTGCTGAAACCCTATAGTAGTATGTTGTGTTCGGATCGACCCTGTAATCAATGAAAAAAGTGATATTCACTTCAACAGTATCGTAACGGGCAAAGCTCTCGCCTTCAGGATGTCTTTCTATAATAAAATAACTTTCATTGTTCGAATTATCAGACCATGATAATAAGACATAATCGAAAGAGGCTTCAATTGCTTCCAATTCAGAGGGGGGTAATGGGATTGTTCTCACGGGACCTCGATAATATTGAAATATAAGGTTTTGTGAAATGAATTTGTTTTGATTTCCTGAATATAGAATATCTACTAAGGCTAATATATGCGCAAAAAGAAAAAAAAATATGCATATCATAGATCCCTTAAGCATATAGCAATAATATTACTTTTGAGTTTTAGGAGATATAACATTTTCGAGAAGCAAATTAAAATCCTTTTTCTTATTTAAGCTAATAGATTAATTAAAACTTTAAGAATTAATTCTCGTAATTGCCTAACCCAATAAAAAATTAATTTTAATCATAGATCTGAATATTTTAGCGATTTATCAAAATGAATTAAAAAATACCTAGTAGTAGGTTATATTTGAGTTCTCTTTTTAAGAAATTAATCACAATGAAAATAAGCATCATTGCTAACGGATTTCAAGAACATTATATTATAAACTTAATAAATTCACTTGCATGTACAGTGGATAGCATCGATTTTATTGGATCTGATATCTATCCAAAAGAGAAGATCGATAAACGCATTAACTTTCTTAATCTTCGTGGCAATCATGATGAAAATGTGTCGATAGCTCGAAAAAGTTATCGGATGCTTGCTTACTATTTCAGGTTATTTAATTATTTATTTCGTACTGAATCTAAAATAATTCATATTCAGTGGTATAGATTCTACCTACTAGAAGGATTAATAATTAGCCTCTTTGCCAGGCTTATTGGTAAAAAAGCGATATATACAGCTCACGATGTATTGCCACACAATAGAGAAACACGAGCTAATAAACTTATTTTTTGGCTTATCTATCGCCTTCAATCAATGATAATCGTTCATACTGGTTTTATACGGGAAAGACTGGTAAAAGAATTTGGTATTTGTGAAGATAAGATAAAAGTTATTAAGCATGGAGTTTATGAGGTTAGTGAGCATGATAATATCGACATGAATATAGCTCGACAAAGATATGGATTTTCATCTGATGATTTTATTCTCCTATTTTTTGGCATCATTACAAAATATAAGGGATTACCATTGTTGCTAGAAGCTTTTGAGAAAAATTATCAGAATAACAATATAAAACTACTTATTGCAGGAAATGTTTCAGCTGATTATGCTGATGATATGGTGGCGATAAAGAAAAAATACTGTAGACCAGAAATTGTAATGATTATTCGTTATATCAAGGACGAAGAAGTTCCATTTATTTTTAATTCAGCTAATGCCACTATCTTACCCTATACTGAAGCGAGCCAAAGTGGGGTCTTATTCATGTCATATGCATATGGTAAACCTGTTGTGGCACCTAATATTGGAGGATTTCCTTATGATATTATTCATGGTGTAACTGGATATCTTTTTGAAGCTGGGGATACAAACAAACTAGGAATGGCGATGCAAACATTAATATCGGATTGGAAAAATAAACCTAAATCAGCAAATGATAATATAAAGAAGTTTGCCAGAGAAAATTATTCATGGAAACAAAGTGCAAGTGAACTTCGTGAAATATATGACAGTTTAGTTCTTAAAAAAAGCCAGTCAATAAATTAATATGAAGACTAATCCTACTGTTAGCATTATCATACCCTCGTATAATTCGTCAAAGACTATTGAACATACTCTGAATAGTCTGTTTTTACAAACCAAAGCCGATAGTATTATCGAAATTATTGTTGTGGATTCATCAGATGACAAGGATACTAAAAAATTACTCAGTTCATATATTTCAAGCAAATTGATTCAAATTACATCCGGAGTGAGAATAATGCCAGCAATTCAACGAAATATAGGTGCAAAAAGTGCTAAAGGTGATCTTTTATGCTTTATCGACTCAGATGCATTTGCAAAAGAAGATTGGGTTGAGAAAATACTTGAAGCATATGAGAAAGGTCACAAGATCGGGGGGGGCAGTTACGCGATACCCGACTTTCAGAAAAAGAGCAAAATTGCCTATGCCCAATATTTTATTGAATTTAGTCTTTTCATTGGATATGGAAAGGAGAGGCATGAGAGAATAATAGCCTCTTGTAATATGTTTTGCGATAGAGAATTGTTTCTTAAAGAGGGAGGCTTTCCTGAAATTAGGGCGTCGGAGGACTCATTATTCAGTTTAAAAATGGACAAAATTCACCCACTAATTTATATTCCTCAGGCGGTTGTGTTTCATATTTTTCGGGAGGGTATGGGTCATTTTCTTTCGAACCAATATATGCTTGGTAAGTATATTTATATTTTTCGTCGACAGAGCTATGATAGCTGTTATTATAAAGGGATCATTCCTTATTTTTTGTTCCCAGCATTTATTCTTTTTAAACTCATAAGAATAATCCTACGTGTAATACTAACAAAGAAAGTGGATAATTATGTTTATTTAATTCTTTCTCTACCACTCATTTTACGTGGCCTTTATTCTTGGAGTGCAGGTTTTATAAATGGGATCAAGGAATATCGATCAAGTACTATTAAATGTTTAGATAATAACAGACTACCAAAATGAGATTATTTTAAACCTATTTTATAGAGCAGTAAATCAAGAAAGAATAACGGTGAATAAACAAGATATCTTCTCCATAATCTTTTTGGTTCTTTTATCAATCTGATAAGCCATTCCAGCCTTAAATTGACCCAAAATGATGAGGGACGGCGAATTGTACCCGCATAAAAGTCAAAAACCGCGCCGATTGAGCAAATGATTTGGCAATTTACTTTTTGTGAGTTTTGAAGAACCCATTTTTCTTGTTTCGGTGCAGTCATTCCAATAAATGCAACATCAGGTTTAAATTCGTTAATTACAGCAATCATTTTTCCATTATCCGCATCTGTAAATTGATCTTTATACGGGGGAGAGTAAAATCCTGCTTTCAGGTTAGGAAAATCGATTGATAGGTTGTTTTTAATTTTATCAAGTATTTCATCTGAAGAACCAAGAAAATAGCATCTTCCTTTCTTTTCATCAAGAATATTACACAAGTGGTAAAAAAGATCAGCCCCTGCAATTTTTTTAATTCTTTTCCCTGTTAGCCATCTAACAGCAATTACTATTGGAAATCCATCTGGCAAAAGAATATCCGCTTCCTGTAAAGCTTTTTTAAATAAAATATCTGATTTTGCCAGGATGTACGAGTAGGCATTAATTGTATTGATCACAAGTCTTGAAGAAGAAAAATCAATTGAGTTTAAATTATCAGAAAAAACATAATAGTCAAATACCTTTGTTTTCATCAACTCCATATCAATTACTCTTTTAAGATATTATAAAATTCAATTATTAAGTGAAAGTAATTTAGATTTAGCAATGCTAATAAGAGAAAGTAAGTATAAATCAAGAAAATTTGTTCAAATATAAGATAGATTTGATTTTGTTATAAAATCATACTTCACTGACACTCATTCTTCATTAAAATTTAAGTTTCTTCGCAGAGTATTTTTAATAAATTTTTAAGATAAATAAGGATTGATTGGTAAGCGAGATATTTTAAACCCTTTTTTTCTTAATAGTTTGAAAATATTATCATCACATTCATCTTTAAAAATAATAACTACAGCTAGTCCATAATCTAATATTCCCATTCTACACAGTAGATTCTGAAATAAAATACCGGAAAGAGTGATGAGTTTAGCAATTTTAAACCCTTTACTACTTTTCGATACAAGTTTTGGATGATAAAAATCATTGAACTTCTTATACGCGACAACCCTCAGATTCAGTGAAGTCATCATTTTCTTGATCTCTTTAATATTCACTCGGAAAATATAATTTCCTGTAGGCTCAAATTCGAAAGAATTATCGCCTCTTAGAAATAGTTTAACTATCAATTTTAATGAATTTAGAATCCTGGTTCCGGACTCCTGTGGCTCAATAAGGACCACTCCTTTACTCGCTACTCGAAGCATTTCATACAACGCAATTGGTGGACGTGGAAAATGATGATATGCTTCTTTACAATACACAAAATCATAGCAATTATCTGCCTCATCAATTTTTTCAGCATTGATAGCTTTATATTTCTGGATATATCCTAATTGCTTTGCGATTGAAAGAGTTTCTACTGAAATGCTTGTAGCAGTGACATCCAGTCCATGCTGTTCTAAATAATAAGCATCTGAAGCGTGATTGCCATCACCAAGAGTTATCCATTTGGACTCAGGATACAGCCTAATCATTTCTAAGATAAAATTCCTCATTCTGTTGTGTCTCCAAGCATCTATACTATCAGGATTTGTATAGCAATGAGGTAGTTCTTTATCAACACTTATTTTTTTCTCATTTATAATATGCTTTTCATAGCTATCATCAATTCTCATTAATTGGCTATTCATGGAATTTACTTTTTAAATAATACAATCTCTGTTGTCCGGGAAAGTTTAAAAATTTATATGCCATTAAATCACCAAGGTTCAAAGAAAATACTAAGAAGTCAATATTTTGCCTGTTGCATATTTGTGAAACCATTGTGTCGTAGTAGCCTTGTAGCATAAATTCTAATTTTAATTGTTTGAGCCCACTAAATCAAAAATGCTAATAACTCTTGCTATAGCCATACGCTAGGATTATCCATTCGTTTTATCCAGACAGCAATGAAATACAATTATACAATTATACAATATCCAAATCAAATATTGGCAGATGTTAATTAACAATTAGACAATAATTATAATCGTGACTATAAGACAAAAACACGTATGTAATTCGAAAATTGGGATATATAATAAGAGCTTTGTTAAGCTAAAAACAGTCTTTATATTAATCAGCGATAAAAACATATGTAAGAATGGTTTAATACTAAAGAGTTATATTACAACATGGATTAATATAAAAATTAGGCATAAATTTTAATGAGAAGGCAACAAATATAAAAAAAAATCGTAATCATATGAAATGATGTTTTCGTCAAAGGAAATGAATCATTCGTCAAAAAACTCTAAAACTTGGGCAAAATGAAATGTGGGATTAAAAAGGGGTCTTTGAAGATCTGGATAATTATCGTGATTGCCTTTTCGGGATTTGTTAAGAGTGAAAAGGTGTGGGCTACGCATTACTACTTTTCAACAATTCATGGAAATGATTTAAATCAGAGTAACTCAGCAGAGAATCCATGGAAGTCTATTTCCAAATTACAGGCAATAATAAACAATTTACAACCTGGGGATATAATATTCTTAGAAAGAGGTTCAGTATGGTACCAAACAAAACTTAATTTTATCGGAAAGAGCGGTACCAGTAGTAATCCTATTAAAATCATTCCTTATGGAGTAGGTCCAATGCCAGTTCTTTCTGGGGAGAAGATACTTACTGGAGCGACTTTATCTGGGAATATATACAATTTCTTTGATGACGATCTACCAAAAATTGAACTTACTTCGCAAAGTTACGGAAGAAGATTTCTTGGAAGCGTCACAGTTGATGGAAAACATTATGCAGTATCACGACACCCTAACGGTGATAGCTATTTTCAGTCATCATCTTGTAGCTCTACAAGTATAACCGATGATGCTACATGGTCGAATAATCAGTGGCAGGATGGATTTGTGGCGATTAAAAATGTAAATTGGCAATGGTCTGCCGCAAGAGTAATATCTAATACTACAAACGTACTCACCACCACACCTCATATCACAACTTCAAGCATTTCTGCTCCAAGTGGTGCTAAGTATTATTATTTTCTTAATGCTTATAACGCAATGGACACAAAAGGAGAATGGTTTTTCACAGATGACCATCTATATTTATATTGGCCTGGATCGCTAGGCGAAGTTAGAGCCTCAGTGGTTGATACGATTGTCAATATAAGTAATTCACACTACATATATTTTGAATCAATTCATTTTCGTGGCAGTAATTTTTATGGAGTGAAAATCAGGGAAGGGAACTATAATAAGTTTAATTTATGTAAATTTTCAGGAATAGGAGAGATTGGGATCTATGTTTATGGAAGATGGGAAGCATACCCATCACCAGGTGCCAGTGAAGGAAACGAGATTACGAATTGCGAGTTTTCTGACATACAGCTATGCTCTATTTTTTATCGTTACAGTAGGGGTGGGAAAATTACAAATAATTATATTCATAGAAACGCTATGGATAATGCATATCATAATCTGAAACAAGATTATGAATCAAATCCAATTAATGGTTTTTCTATAGGGGTTTTTAATAATTTGGGAGGAAATCCAATCATTCAAAGGAACTTTATTGATTCAACAGCCGGAGGTATAATTACACATTACAATCCTTTTGATATTAATATCAGAGAAAATTTCATCAGTAACTATGGTCTTAGCGAGATTTCTGATATTGCTGGTTTTTATCTCGTAAGTGATACTCACTCCTCGGTACAAAAATCTTTTAAACGCAATTTTATCATCGATGCCCATAAACCACAAGCAACAATGTACCATGATTATACCGATGCGTATACTCATGCTGTATATTTCGATGTGGATAGTTATAGCGTTAAGGCAGATTCTAATACTATACAAAACACTAGCACTGCTCTTTGCGCAAATAGTGGAAAATATAGAAGCTATAAGTTTAATAATATACTCAATCCAAATATGTATGGTATGCATCCAGCTCACGCTAATGCCATCTACCATTCCTATTTACTACCACTCATTGGTGGGGGGAAAGCTGAGAGCGACACTATTCTTGGGAATATCTTTGCATTTGGTAGTATTCCAACTAGAGCTTATTCATTTTGGCGTTATAGTTCATCTTATGGAAGCCAGTTTCCAATAAACTCAATGATTGATTATAACAAATACTTTGATCCATCAAATACTTCTTCAACGATTTCTATTATATACGATCAATATTATGCACAGAATACATATAATCTGACTCAATGGCAAGCAGCTGCTTTTACATATAACAGTGTTACTTATAATCCAGATGATCATTCAAGTTATAACAATACTCCTTATTCGGCAGTTAAGCTATTTAAGAATTTCTCGTCGCGAAGCAAAACTTTTTCATTAACAGCCCAATATGTTGATGAAAATGGTACATTAGTGAATGACTCTGTTACGGTTCCTGCTTTTTATTCAAAATTTTTATTCTGCATAGGTGGAAACTCTATTAATGATAATGACCTTTATATTGACCCGACAATAGTTCCTGCCTTGTCATGGATAAATGAGGATGAGGTAGTGCAAAACAGTGCACCGATGGCTCATAATGCCGACTTTGTTGTAGAAGAAACCGGGACGTTGCCAACAATTATTGGTACTGTGGTAGCTTCCGATCCCGACGCAGGCCAAAGCCTTTCGTTCTCCATAATTTCAGGGAATGATCAAAATCTCTTTACGATCAACAACATCGGTCAGCTTTCGTTTAAGACAAATGATATCAGCTTCACAGGCAATCCGAAATATATTATGATTGTCAGAGTATCTGATAATGGTACTCCAAGTTTATCGAGCGATGCTACCATTTCGGTCGAATTGCATGAAAGCGGAGTTGTAGAGAATCATTCACCGGTAATAGCGCCACAATCGTTTGAGGCTGATTATAGTATGGAAGTCCCAGTAAAATTAGGTACCATTGCTGCATCTGATGAGGACCAGGGTCAACACCTGATGTACGAGATTGTATCAGGAAATGAAGATGATTTGTTTTCGCTGGGCAGTCAGACAGGCGATCTGTATCTGACAAACCTGCCTGCAAATCAGATACCGGGCTCCTATAAATTTGTTGTAAAGGTAAAGGATGATGCTGATCAGAGTCTTTCTGCACAGAATACAATAACGGTAAATATTGGGGCTTCTACAATTGTTTATATCGATCCTGAAAAGAGCGCTGAGCTGCAGCAGGATGGATCCTATCAATATCCGTTTTCCAGCTGGTCACAGGTTGTATGGCAAGAGGGTTTCAGGTATTTGCAGAAAAAGGGCACAGTGGTTAATGAAGAAAAAGTAATTATTGGAGCTAATAATGTGATAATTGGTGACTATGGAATAGGAGAAAGGCCGGTAATCAACTGTAGTACCAACGAATATGCTCTGAAAGTGATGGAAAAGCACGATGTCAGCATCAGGAATCTTGAAGTAAGAGCTGAAAATGCTGTGGGGTGTATTTACTTTATTGGAGCTGAATGCGTTGAAAATACGGTTGAGAACTGCAACCTGCTAGGTGCTGACTATGGTTTGCGTATTATTGACGGAACTTCTTACAGAGTAAAATATAACGTATTCAGCAATAAGGTGGATGGAATATATTCTATTGCCGATTTTGCTGAAATATACTACAATGTCTTTAAAGGGAACCACACGGCGATCAATCTTAGCAGTTACAGTTCCAGTGCACAGATATACAATAATGTCTTTTACGATAACCGGCAAGGGATCTCTACATCGTATGCTGAAATATCGTTGTTCAACAATATATTTTACCTGACCTTGGCCGGTGACCAGGCAATCAATCATAAACTGGATAAACTGGTTTCCAATAATAATGTATTCTACCCTGAACAGTCGGGATTTATCGAAGTTGAGGAGACGAAATATGACAATCTTGCCGACTATCAAAGGTATTATGGCCTGGATATGAATTCATTTTCGGAAGATCCAAAGTTTGTTGATGTATATAATGATAATTTTTCTGTCATGCCAGAATCAAGAGTTATAGATGCAGGAAGGATAGTCGGGTTAACCGAAGACTTTCTTGGCCAGCCGGTTCCTTATGGTGGAGCTCCTGATATTGGACTGGTTGAATTGGCTGTACCAACCGCAGTACAGTTAAGTCAATCAGATAATAAGAATGAACTGTCAGTATATCCGAATCCATCTTCCGGTATATTCCGTCTTTCGTTTCTGAATACCTCGGCCAGCATGAGCGCTGAACTTATTATCAATGCTATATCAGGCATGGAGGTATACAGGCAACTATTCGATATGAACGGAATATTTAACGGCGAAATTGATCTATCAGGATTTCCACAGGGAATTTATTTTCTATCGATTAAAGCAGGAGATTCTATGATTACCCAGAGGCTGATAAAGCAATAATAACTAAGTTTTCCAGCATAGTTTATTAGAAGCTGCTTGAAGAAAGCAGCTTTTTTCTTTCCATGAAGGACGCTATAAACCTTACTCCAAGAGGTTTCCAAATCATGCTAGCAAATAAAAATAAAAATGAAGAAAATGTTATTATTTTTTCCTTTAAAACTTGCGTGTTTCTTAAAAAAGACTGATTTTTGTGATCTTATATTAACCAGGACCTGGAACGTTTTTCATGAAACCTGTAAGGATCACTATAACACTCCTTTGGATAATTTTTCTCTGTACCAATCTCGTTGGACAAACCTGTTATTATATTTCATCAATCAATGGCAACGATGCAAATTCAGGGACCAGCGCTGCATCGCCCTGGAAGAATGTATCTAAATTAAATGCTGTACTTTCAAATTTACAGGCAGGGTCTACTATTTATCTGGAACGCGGATCGACCTGGTATGAAGTAGATATTAAACTATATACCCGATCGGGTACCTCATCGAATCCAATTACATTTACTGCCTATGGCACCGGCCCCAGGCCAATTTTGTCCGGAGGAAAAAAAATAACCGGTTTTTCAAAATCAGGGAATATTTACTCGGCATCAATACTTAAGGGTTTTCCGAATGGGAATATTGCAGTACCTACCGGAATTCTCATAAATGGCAAATGGGAAGATATTGCGCGAAGCACTGAGCGATTTGTTATTGGGAGTAATAGCGATACCCGACTTACCGATAATTCGCAGAATTGGACTGCCAATGAACTTGTTGGTTCATACATACTGGTACAACCTGTCAAGTGGCACTGGTCTCCGGGATACATAACTTCAAACACTTCAAATACTGTATATTTTAATCCCATTAATCATACCATAGTTGGTGATACGTATGTTGCATACTATATAGCAAATCACGATAGATATTTGCAATCACCAGGAGACTGGACCTTTAAAAACAGAACCCTAAAAGTATACTATGATACAGATCTAAACAACGAGAGTGTTGAGTTTGCATACTCCGATAGTATCATATCTCTTCAAAATTGTACCTATATTAATTTCCAGGATATCATATTTGAATTAGCAAATTACAGGCTATTATCGGCATATAACTGTAATCAGATAAAAATAACAAACTGTGAATTTCGCTATACTGCAGGAGAGGGTGTAATGTTCTCTGACGTGGACAATATATCTTTTATTAATAACTATATACATGATTGTGGCGCTGTGGGTTTACGACTTTATTTGTTCGGCCCGACTGAAATAAAAAATAATCTATTTAGGAGAATTACTACACAGCAAGTTGGGATGGCTAATTACGATTTCAGGATGGGCGCAGCTATTACAATTCACTATCCAGTCGATGCTGACCCGGAAATAATGTATAATTATTTCGATAGTGTTGGTTTGGCAATCCAGGGACATACATTTAGCATCAGCAGATCGGCAAATATCAGCTGTAATTATATTGAAAATTATGGCGTTACTATAAGTGACTGCGGTGCTATTTACTTTTCTTCAGATTTAAGCAGTGCAACCTACAAAAAAATTAAGAAGAATATTATACGAGATGCTGTCACTGCTGGCAACAGGTATTTGCCCTATGGTGATGATGCGATCAATCCGCACCCGGTGTTGCATCCACACGCAATATATTTAGATGCGGAAGCATTAGGATACTTGTGTGATTCGAATTCTATAGAAAATACCTCTATTGCCTTTTATTCAAATAGAAATTATAAAAATGCATTTAAAAATAATAACGTGGTCAATGCCGATCAATTTATTTCTCCAACCTATAGCACTGTTTATTTTAAAGATCAGGCCATCGGATGGACAAATGCATCTGCAGACAGAGATTCAGTTTGGGCAAATAATATTGTGTTAAGCGGTACATCAACTGCAGGCGTTTATTTACGACATACAAGTATGACGGTGAATTCGTTGGGGGTTGATAATAATACTTTTTACTTCGACTATAACAGGATAGCTTCACCCTTTAACAGCTCACCCACTGTCGGTAAATATGTTTTGCATTATGGTCTGACCAAGAATAATTATACCTTGGCTCAGATGCAGGCAGATGGAGGAAATGTGGCATCTAACCCGACCGATCTTCATTCTGTGGTCAACCCTCAAATTGTCATGTACAGCAATGTGTCAAACCAGGTGAGCGAGAGCAATTTTGTGAAGTTCTTTACAAATTTCAGCAAATACACAAGGACAGTCAATCTTGGAAACGCTACATTCCGTGATATGTATGGTAACCTGGTCTCGGGTTCCACAACTATTCCGCCTTTCTATTCAAAAATTTTATTCTATGTTTCAGGAGATATTAATACCGTTGGTATTGAAAATTACATCGATGTCACACTTGTCCCAGCGCTGTTGTGGAATGAGACCAGTAGTAATCATGCTCCGGTTGTTCAAAATGCAAACTTTACAGTAAACGAAACCAGTCCCCTTCCTGCTTATATTGGAACAGTGTCTGCTGATGATCCTGATCATGCCCAGGGACTTACATTTTCGATTATTTCCGGCAATGAAAATAATATGTTCTCGATTAACAGTGCCGGTTCAATCTATTTTACTAGCACTAATGTTAACTTCACAGGCAATCCTGTTTATACATTGGTGGTTAGAGTCAGGGATAATGGTACTCCTTCGCTAAGCAGCGATGCAACTGTTACCATTCATCTTGTTGCCATACAGGTTAATCATTCGCCTGTGTTTAATGATCAAAAGATAGAATTCAGGATCGATCAGGGCACGCAATTTTATGTAGGTTCTGTTATTGCTTCCGATCCTGATGGCGATAATTTGACTTATTCGGTTATCTCTGGCAATCCAGGGATGTTTGATCTTAATTCAACAACAGGCGAGCTCAGCTTCTCACTGAATGAGTATACCAGCAATATTCCGGTGATGTATGAACTGGTAATTAAAGTAACAGACGATGGTTCACCTGAAATATCAATAGAAGCAAAAGTCAGTGTATCCATAATCCCACCGGGGAATATTGTTTATATCGATCCTTCCGGCACAACAAATGGCGATGGCTCTTATGAAAATCCTTACTTATCGATTACTGGGATTCAGTTCGAAAGCGATCATCTATATCTTCTAAAAAAAGGTACCAGCTGTACTATTGATAAAGTTATTATCGATAAAGATGATATTCTGTTGGGATCATATGGCCTTGGTGATATACCAATTATCCAATCAGGCACCAGTGAATATGTTTTCAAAGCAATTGATCATGCAGGTATCGAAATTGAAGATCTTCATATTATCGCGCAAAATGCCATCAGCTGTTTTTATTTTCTTGGACCTTCATGTGAAAGGATTTCAATTAAAAACTGTATCGTTGAAGGTTCCGATTATGGCATTCGTCTGATCAACACCAAGGATGTTGTTTTTGAATTCAATACTATCAGCAATACTCAGAGCGGGATATTCGCGATGACTGAAGATATTCATATGAGCTATAATATTTTCAGCCATAACCAGTGTGCTGTTGATATTGTTTCAAACAAATATCCGTCAGCAATATTGAATAATGTTTTTTACGATAACCGTGAAGCTGTCCGATCCTCAGGAGTGGATATTGATATTTTAAACAATATATTTTATCTGCTGCAAAACGGTGACAATGCGATCTTTACCTACACAAATGATTTATATTCGAATTACAATATATTTTATCCTGTTACTGATAATTTTATTACCATTGGCAGTTCATCCTACAGCACGCTGGAAGATGTGAAACAATTTGCCTTACTTGAATTGAATTCAATCGATTCAGATCCAAATTTCGTTGATGCCGGAGATGATAATTTTAAACTCGATGGTCGATCACCGGCTATTGATGCAGGAATAAATGTGGGCCTTCTGGTTGATAATAATGGTGTTCCCATTCCTCATGGTCCTGCTCCGGATATAGGTGCATACGAAATAATCAGTACTATCTCTCCCGATAATTCCCGTGAACATTGTTCCATCGATGTCCTTATCTATCCGAATCCGGTAAATGAATTGTTAACTGTTCGCGTAGGCCCGATTTCTTCGGCAAATTACACCATTGAACTTCTGAACATGAATGGAATGATAATTGACAAAAAGAATGTTTCCAACGTTTTAAAAATCGCACACGAAACATCGTTCAATGTTAATTCGCTCATGAGTGGGATATTTCTTGTCAGAATTATTGGTGAAAATGAGATGTGTGTATATAAATTTGTAAAGAACTAGCTTTTATCAGGGATCACTATTATGACAGATAAAATAACGATTGGAATTCCTGTATATAAGAGGACAGATTATTTCCGTGAAGCGCTTGAAAGTGCAATTAATCAATCAGTCAAATGCTCAATAGTAGTTATCGACAATAATTCTCCACATTACGATTTTAAAAATATTATTGAAGAATATCATAATCCGAACATTACGTATGTCAGAACCGACCATACCGTTCCTCAGGATGAGAATTTCAATAATTGCTTCAGGTATGCAAAGACTCCTTATGTTACCATATTGCATGATGATGACCTCTTACATTTCCAATTTGTTGAATTTTGTGCAAAAATCATTGAGAAATACGGTGAAAGGGTAAAAGGAGTTTGCTTTACGAGTTACGTAAGCGATCAGGTTTGGAAAGACATTAATACCCCTCGCGAGTTAGGAGATGATATTAAAATTATTAAACCGGAGTACCATTTTTTTAATACACTGGTATTCCCCGGGATTTTGGTGGATAGAGAGATTGCCCTTCAGATCGGAGGATTCCGGAGCGAGATGCACCCCATTGCCGATGTCGATTTCTGGTATAAGTTTAATACCATAACTCCCTACTATTATGTTGATAAAGAAATGTCATATTATCGTATTTCGCCCTCCCAGTCAACCAATCAGCTTATTGAAAGAATGATCAATAACGTATACAAGTACCGTATTGATATCATGAAAGAAAGAAGATCAAATTCTTTCCTGAACAGGCTTGCGCTTGAGTTTTCAAGGGCTGTTAATATCGATTATTTTAAACGGACATATCCTTCCCTTAATATTGATGAAATGGTTCACATTAACCGAAGAGTTGGAATGATCATACGTAAGGTTAATTACGGAATTATGTTGAAATTAATCTATAAATATATTAATATGAAATCGTTTGCAAAGCGTATCCGCTCTACCAAATAGGTCATATACCTGATTTGGGCCATTGATACAATT
>CAZWIU010000066.1:0-23337 GCA_964634105.1 uncultured Bacteroidales bacterium
TCGGAGGCTGCTGTATACAATCACAGCTTAATGCCAAAAATATAACCAGTATTACGAGATATTTCATTTGCCAAGTTTATTATGTTATTTACTTCATCTTCAAACAGCCACCCGCAAGCTAACATTATAGCCTTTCTGCGGTTTATCTTTTTGAATTTATACTTTACTTTATAGTTAGGACGGTACATTATTTAAAGTATAATTCAGCTTCAGCGTTCCTACGTGTTATCAATCCGGTCAATGTTTTGCCTTTTGCTTTTGTCCATTTATTAAATTCAATTCGTATGCTTATATCGTCAGGATCTATCTTAATTTTTTTAAGCATAGTAGACTTCTGAAAGTTTCCCGGCCCGACATTGTATATAAATGAAATTAAAGCATCATATTGATTTTGATTGATATTCAAATATAACCCATTAAGGAATTTTTCAAACTTTTCAAGGTCAATACCTAAAAGCATTTCCGCTTCAGCCTCAGTTATTTTCATTCCTTTTACAACAGATTTTCCAGTATGACCATATCCTATTGTCCATACTTTTGCTGGGCATAGATAAGACTCTAATTTAAGACCTTCAAATCGCTTTATTAGATCAATACCGTTTCTACTTATTTTCATAAAGCTATTTCTTTTATTGTCATTTCTTTTTATTCATTAATGAATCGAGCTTGGATTTCATTTTATCATAATTATTACTTATAGAATCAGTTTTTTCAATTATGATAGTTGAATCAGCTTTTTTGACGTTAGTGGAATCTTTATCTGCGTTGAGATTTATTCCATTCATCAATAAACTTATTGAAAGTAGTAGATAAATCATCCTGTGATTTTTGAACTTGTTCCAACTTATATTTTATTAATTCAAGGTTATTATCATTAAGCATCTTCTCAATTTTATCAAGTTTTGCCTCTTGATTATCAACCTTAGACTTCATAGAAAAATATGAGCTACTCATACCTACAACTAAGGTTATTGCCCATATAGCATCCTTCCAGTTGATGCTGAATCCTTTTTTTGCCGTCGCGTTCATATTTTCGTCTTTTATTACATTTAAAACCATCCCAACCGAGATACATATCGCCATAATGAACATAATATCCGGTAAAGATACTTTCGTAGTAATTTGATTAATAATAATCCCATACATAGTGCCAATGATATCGTTTCAAATAATTTGCTTTTGTAAACTTTTGCAGCCCCAAACGCTATAATCGCTGCCCCGGCACATAAGGATAAATAAGTATAAGCATTTACACCAAATGAAAGACTTTGCCTACATAAATAGCATTTTGGTGTTATTGGATTAGCGTTCATCACAGCAAAGAAAGGATAGGAACTACCAGCAATAAGCGTCCCTACCACGATAAAATAAAATAATATTTTTAATTCTTTGCTCATATCATCCTCCATGACTTGGCGGTTGTGGTGGTGGAGGTAAATTAGTATCAACCGGAGGTATTGAATCATTATCTCCTTTCGATGGATTTACTCCATCTCTTAAAAGAATTAACCATGTTCGAATACGCCATAGAATCCATTCCATAAACCATAGCGGCCATTCTATTATGTAAATGATGATCTTAAAGAATTTTTTCATCTCTTTTTAGTTTTAAGTGAAACATTATTGATCATTCCCCAAAGAAATCCTACAAGGACTATCCTGAAGAAAGTATATAAATACCAATTATTGAAATATTTCAAAATAAAGCGATCTGGCCATGTTTCTTCACTAAGATAGTTCCATGTATGTTTAAATAAGAGATTGTGGCAGAGATCGAAAATAAACGACCATAGCGTTGAGATTATAACCCATGACACTAAATATTGATACCATTCCATTTTGATCATCAGAATTGATGAAACAGCAATAATCAACATAGGAATACCTGTTGCAACGATCTTCACTTTTGAAGTCATCCCTTTAAACTTCTTTATCCAAATCCAATCGAAGGTTAATCGAAGGATCATTAAAGAGACTAATATGATTATATAGGTTATCATTAGTTATTAATTAAAGTCTATACCAATCACCAAATCCAGCAGGGAATCCAGTCCCATCGCCACTCCCTCCTGGTGCTGTTATTCCATTCAGTGTCACAGTTACTGATTTTGATCTCATTAAAGATTTATAAGCTATTGCCAATGCACTAGGAGATGTTTCCCCGTCAAAATCTCCCCAAATACCTCCTTGTGTTGTATTAGCCATTGAAGAATTAGGTGAGCCTAAATTTAATGTTCTGGAACTACCTGCCCATGTAGATTTATCTGCATCAATTAAACATAATGTAATGTCTGCTACACTCCACCCGTGACCTGTTGCCGGTATGATACGAAAATAATTCATACTATTACTCCATGTAAAAGTTGCATAAGTAACAGTATTCAAACCTGCCATATAGACTCTAGTGCAATTACTAAAATAAGCAGTTGTGCCGCTTATGGTATTATTGCCATATACCTCAGCACGTGTTAATCCTGAATGATTACTATTAAATGATCCTGACAAATTATTTCCTCCGGTTACATTTAATGTTGTTAAATGAAGATCATTAATACTTCCTGTATAATTAGCTCCTGATCCACCAATAGTTAAACTAAAAAGAGCTGGCAACTTAGAAATATCACATGATGTTGTACTGGCAGCTAAAATAATAGTCGTTAATTTACTCAATGAAGTTAATGATCCTCCTAACGTTGGAGCATTTGTTGGAGCTGTATATTCAGTTATAGTTTCTAATGAGTTCTCTGAAATTTTTAAATTCGCAGTTCCAGAAGTGCATTTGATATATATTGTTGATACTGATCCTGTATTAGTTATTGTTCTCGTAGTGCTTTCTCCTAACGTGCCTCCGGCATCTGTATAAAAGTGAGCATTGCCATCAACAGTTAATGTTACCGTTCTTGCATTGTAAGGCTTTAATTTTAAAGTAGCTACTCCAGTGCCAGTTCCGGTTGCTGTTAATGTCATCATAACGGCTGTGCTATTACAAACTGAATCACAATAATCGTAATAAGTATTGCCTCTTTTACCCCTTGCTTTATAAAAATAATTTGTTGATAAACTTAATCCCTCGTCATCATAAGTCTTTTCTGTATTAGGTAAGGTTGTAAGTTCAGTATAATTAATACCATCTGTCGATCTTTCTATCACGATGGAATCCCCAGAATCCATTTCACTGTACACGCCGAGTTCAATTGTACTATCCGTCCCTTCAGGACGATAAGCAGCAATTTGAAGGTAAAATAATGAATCATATAATTGATCCATTGTAAGTATCTGTAAATCTAATGTATCTTGAATATAAGAAATTACATTTGTCCAATATTCAACTGTGGGAGCCCCAAGTACCTGATGTGAAAACATTATAGTTGCTCCTTTTGCAGTAGCTAATGCGTCGAAATAATCCTTAACATCGTCTAAATCATCAAGAAAATTTACATACTTACATGTAAGTGCATATCTATCTCCTTTTGGATAATTATAATATGTTTCAAGAGTAGATCGCGATGTTAAATAAAATGAATCAACAACATTACGTACATAGTCATTATAGACTCCTTCAGGATAAGCAAAATGTCTCGGTAAGGCTATATCATTTGCAAGAAACGCAGAATCATTTTTTACAATTTCAGAGATGATTTCTGATTTTGTCAATGTATCAAATCTCCAATGTCTGAAACTATGTGATTGAAGATCATAACCATCTTCATATAATTCTTGTAATTGTTCCCAAGTTAAATAATTAGTATTCCCAATAAATGATCCATTTATATAAAACGTTGCTTTCAATCCTCTGGCGTCAAGTATCGGTTTTAAATTAGTATAATTAGTTTCATATCCATCATCCGTTGCTATAACAACTATTGCCTTATCAAATTCAGTGTTTTCATTGATATTTTTTAAAGTTGATAAAGGTAAATAAACTACATCATCGTCAATATCAATAATACCATTGTACGTACCGGAATAATATATAGTATCGGGATAATCCAATGAAATAACCGTCTGCCCGAACGTTCCAAGGCAGAGAAATAACCCGATTATTAAAAATAGTTTTTTCATATTAAAACCTCCAATTTATTAATTCCCAGCCTTCGAGCCTACCCCAATTTTTTGGGATCACTTCATAAAAAAGTATACTTGACCATCCTGAATATGCCTGCCTATTGATAACATATAAATCATGTATACTATCAGAAATACTTATTTCTCCATATAAATTCACAAACGTTTCGGTAAATTCATCTTGCAATACAATACCTATTAACTGACCGTCAACACTATCAACACGAAATTCAAAAATTGTATCACCTGGATTAGTAGGCAAACAATGCACAACAATATAATTAACACTTGAAAAATCAACGTTGTCAAACTCAGTATAATAACCATCCAATGGATGATATAACACTGTATCGTCATCGCCTTCCCTGTCAGGAAAATCCCTGTATTCTAAATATTCATTTATATCTGATATTCCGAAATAGTAATTATCAAAGTCAGTCACCAAAATAGTATCGGTTGCAATCAATGTATCTTTCCCTACTTTCGGGAATTGAATGATCACCATACCGTTGATATACCCGTAGTTTCCCGTCAACTTTGACCATCCGACCTGAATAGTCCCGGAGGTTGTTTCCAGAGAGTCAAACTCTACGAGTGTACTCGTATTACCGACCGGTTCAACGGCTGTACTATCTATCCCAACAGAAAAGTAATTTGTCCTCGGAGGCGATGCGTCAAGATTATCTCGTGATGACATGATAAGTATTTGGGTATACCGCGAAGTATCCAAATTCGACAGTGTGAAATAATATTTTGAATTTTGGAATGTTTCCAAATGCCAACGATAGTACATCACATTATTCGGCCATATCCCTGTAGGCTCGCCATTATAACCTGTATAACCTCCTGATGGCGTTGTTATGGTTACATCATTGGCAAGTTCTGTCGTAGTACCCCAAGTTGATAAATTGGTCCAACCTGATTGCGTGAATGTCGAATAAGTAAAATTAATCTTCCCAATAGTATCTGTGGCTTCCGATGGAGGAGTGTAAGGAGTTTCTCCAAGAACTAAATTTCCCCAATCTAATTGGTTTATCAAATCCATATTAGCTGTAGTCCCGACATTTTCATTTCTAAATAAGAACTTTGATTGCTTTGGCTGCAACGTGTCGGCTGTTGTTATGACATTCCCGGATACATCTTCAAATTCTAAATCGTAAAGGTTCACTACCCTGATCGAATCTTCGGATAGATTAACAATTAACTTAATAAGCTGCTCCGGTTCCAGAGGTGAATAAAAGTAATTCATCCCGTTTTCGTTTGCTGTAGAATGAGACTCCTGTCCGCTTATTGTTTGATATTGCGATAAGCTCCATGTATTTGATTCGGTTATATTATACCATTGCATCCGTGCAAATAGTTTCCCTCCAGCGTCCAAGAAAGGGTTATAATATTTATTATAGTCAAATTCACAGTTCGGGATCTCCAAAGTATAGTCGTACTGAAGAAGTACATTATAATTATCTGGTTCAGTAACAACGATATTATTGTGCTGAAAATAAAGATATGATGGTTCGCCATACCCATAATGCGAGTATACCCCGCTACCTGTTGTCCAACCGGCAGGAAACATCGGTTCGTCATTCATTCCGGATTGATAAATATTATTATACCTGAAGGTATCTCTTACCCCTGGATGTCCAAAAATACCAGTTGTACCTCCGAAGATCGTATTACTATCGACCACGAAACCAGAAGTGAAACAATCAAGATAAATGCCAACATCTATGAGTGGAGTCTTTGATTGAATGTCAGTATTATTCGTGTACGATGACATTATATTTCGCTTTATCCTGCGCTCTTTTCCTGATAATCCACCGACACTATCATTTATATAAATAGCACCGCCATCTGAAAGTAATTGATTATAGTCGAAAATAATGTTATCTTCAATGATCATATCTTGCGCTGAAAGGCTTTCAGTTTGCTTAACGCCAATAGCCGAATATCCTGTTGAATCAAAATAATTACTTAATATTGACACCCCGTCATATCTATTCTCAACCCATATTCCGAAATAACTTGTCATAAATCTATCACCTCCCATTGCCGGATCGATACCTATGTAAGTTATGTGATTATTTTGAATTGTTGCTTTATAAGTCGCCATCAAAGCTATACCCATATTGCAACCTTTTGTAATCGTACAATTCTGCACGGTAAATTCATCACAATCATAAGCCCATATTCCTGCTACGGGAGTTTTGCTTATATTACAACCATCGAAAGTAACATAATCAGATTCATCACAACGAATAGTATGGATTATCCCACCATCGAAGTCTATGTTATTAAAAGTAATATGGTCAGAGTTTTTTATCTCCCAGGCGAAGTTATACCTTGGTATTTCTATTTTCGATGAATTAAGAGCGCCACTCCACCGGATAGTCATTATACCGGTCTCATGTTTAAAACACCAATCTCCATCTTCTGTGTTAGCATCTGCATCATTGATAATGAATGCTTCCTGTGGTGCATAAGTTGTACAGAAGTCATTAAATACAGAAGAAAAAAACTGGCTTGAATTTACGCTTAGTGAATTACTGCTATTACCATATATCCCCGCCCTGTCAAGTACGAACATCTGGTTACAAGGTACAGCACTAATCACAGCCCCTGCCCATTGGTTAGTTGTCCATGAACTATTATAATCTGTCCATGTAGTGTGATTTTCGTTTATGTCATCAAAATGAATATAACCTGTATTCGGATATTTACCTATTGCGTAAGGTTCTCCATCGATAAGCAACCAGTTAAGATAATTCCAAATATAATTACCATTGGTCGGGCCGGTATATTCTACCCATTTGTGATCTGCCCATTCTGTACGTGTACCTAAATATTTTGACCAGAGGTCGCTTGTCTCGCTCCAACTTCCTGATATATCATAATAACAATGGAACTTTGGGTTTGCCCCGGTGCCGTATTTATTAAATGTTAATGTCGATTTACTGTCAATTACTATAATAGTATCATTCCATACACTGCCTGCAGCAAAATAAAAATTATCTCCAGGTGAAGATCCATTAATTGTTAGTTGTAATTTTGTTGCACTTGCCCAAGGATCACCGATAGTACCTGCGCCATCATCATTACCTGAATTACTGAAATAGTAATCCGTTGCCATCACCGGCAAAGAAAATAACAGTAGTATGTATAATATATTTTTCATTTATTTACAACCGAATAATAAAGTTTGAACCATCCGCTTCTATTAGTACCAGAAAGATCAGCTCCAAATCTGAAATTTAATGCTTGATTTGAACAATCTGCTCCTCTATAATATTCTAATGGAATATTCTTAGTAAAATCTGTACTCTCAGAATCTAATGCAAGATCAGTAAATGGAATATACTGAATATTTGAATTCCCGTACATCAAAGCACATTCATTAGTACCACCAACAGAAGTACTGCCCTCATAATGAAAAATTAAAAATATAGGAATTATAATTTTATCAACACCTTGCTCATGTACGAATTCTAACGTATCACCATCATTTACATTTGCGGCAGTAAAATTAATAGTTATAAAATGTATAGATTCTTCTCCTTTCGGTACAGTCGGAATAAGATCATATTTCACTCTGTCAGTTGAATCATATCCCACTATATAAGCAGTATCCTTATCATCTAGACATCCAGGTACGTATGTACCCCCAGGCCCTCCGCTCCCACCGGAAGGCATATCGACATAACATGAATCACCAATGCAAATTGTATCTGTTGTTATCCTTGGAGTGCCTAACTTTTGAATATATGCAGAGTCATCAATTAGCGTATAAGGAGCATCCAAATGAATATAAGCATCAGTAACCAAAGACATAGTATTAGTAGCATCAAGCCATGAAAAACCATTTCCAGAACCATCAGTTATGACAACATCATAAGATCCTTTATTAAGCGTCCAATCATCATTCAGCGTGGTAGGTAATTCTGTCAGATCAAGCAATGTATAAGTCCCGGATGTATCCCGAAGGTGAAGCTGCCTGAGTGAGTCATAAATAAATACATAAGAACCTAATTTCATTGACTCAGCGAAAGTAACCGTATCATTAAATTTTGTATTGCCTTTTACATAAAGATCAAAGTTATTTTTATAACTCGGCGGAAGTCCCCCGATGTATATTTTTGCGTATTGTAACTGATACTTGGGATAAAGCGTATATGATCTTCCAGTAGTTACATTGCCACCCTCTAGAAAATTCCAATACCCTTCACCTCCAGCAAGTGTACCGGCATAAGTTCTTAGGGCAGCAAAAGAATCAACAGCCATATTCCACTTAGCCATGACGCTATCTGATACCAGATTTTGAAAGCCATCATATCTAAATTTATACGTCCCTCCTGAGTGTATGCTATAGAAATACTCATCAGCATCAAATGTTGTATCTGATGGTAACTCAGAAAGTTTTTTTGTTTGTCCGCAAACGACTAACGGCATTAAAACTAATAATAAAAAGATTATCTTTTTCATGTTGCTTCCTCCTGTTCCATTATGTAACCCTCTTCGGATTCGAGTATGTCTGTACTTTCTTCAAGTTCAATACCTTCAACATCCTCGCCTTCAAGTTCACCGGAAGAATATGCTTTAACTTCATAAGCGATAATATTCCAGACAGATTCTCGCACGTTATATTCAGATGAAAGTATTGTATATAATCTCGTGATATAATTAATTGTTTCTTGTATATGTGTAAGTCCATCAAAATGACAGAGTATTGCACCTGATAGTTTAACTGTCATTCTTTGATAGATAGATAATATTCTCTGCGCTATTAACACGGCAAGATAATTATTCTCAAATCCTGATTTTGTTGTTGCCCAGGATAATCCATACCCACCCCCACTTCTTATAGGTAGATAATCATCCCCGGATTTATAATATAAAAGATTATCATAAATAAGATTTGCATTTGGCTCATAAGGAGATTCCGACCAGTTTAGCTCATAATCTTCCGGTATAAAATATGAATTTTCATTTCCCTCTGCTGTATATTCATATTCATCGACAGGAGGATCGTATTCAACTCTATATAATTCAATGGCAGAATTCCCGCAATCTATTTTAGCAAAGATCGGGAATGCAATACCAGATGATAAACTCTGCATCCTGAAAAGAACTATTAAATATCCATCAATAGGTAATTCCTGTGAGGTAATGCTAATTGAATTAGATGATCCCTCCGATGTTTGATATATATATCTTTCGCCTCCTCTCCACTGCCCAGTCTCATCCAGATATCTAAAATTAGCGCCATCTTCACTTCTTAAAAATATCTGAATTTTAAAGCCTAAAAGATTTATGTCAGACACATCAAATTTAATCTTAAGAGTATGCAGTGTATGTGATTGAATATAACCGCAATTATACGATAGGTAATCGTCATTGTAATTTGATGGTGCATTTACGTGTACTATTTCAAGTATCTTCTCTTCGGTAAAATGCCAATGCCAGGAACCTGAATCACCATGATTCTCTGTAAAATCTACAGCACTAGGTCTGAATATATTAGGATTGTATGCTCTTTTTGTTCTAATAGTTATATTCCTGTAAGAAGAATTGTAATCATGCCTATGAGATTGATTAATAAACCTATTTAATGTGCTTAACTCAATGCTATTGTTCGTGATAATATCGATCATTGATAATTCACTGGTACCTGTTTGGGCACCGGTTGATCCTTCAAGTATTTTGAATGTAAGCGTTTCGCCAGACCAGTCACAAGGAACGATATACCAATTATATCCATATCTGAATATCTTACAAACCAATAATTTCATAATACCCTTAAGAACGTCATAGCAAATCCACGATTCATCATCCTTGCGAAGCGAATAATAACTAATATACACATCTGTTAAAATGCTTTCTGTAGATCCATTTGCTTTACGATAGATGTCCGAGCCATCATAAATTATTGGTCCTGTTTCAATATTTGCAAGGCATTTTCTTATAGCTGCATAAAGACTGATTTTTGTTGAACCGGCAGATGTCATCTGTGCCTCTGTGAAAAAGTTAATATCTCTCAGCCATCCAAGACCACAAACCGCATTCAATGTTATCTTATGAAGTAGTTGTATTTCTTTACTGCAAATACACGGTTCTAAATAGCCTGTGAAATAATTACTCCCGGCAATAGAAAGTTGTATTTTATATTCTTTTTGATCGGCAGTAAAAAATTCATCGTATTGAGTTAGAGATGTTGCTTGTAAATTAATCTCACACACCAATCCTCTGATTTGCGAAAACACACCGTTATCTTCAGATTCCATTTTAATTAAAACGGCATCATTTGTACCTATTAAAGTTGTGCTTGAACCTGTATAATCCTTTTTTAAAATAGAAAGGGCACACGATCGATTGAAATAATCGTAAAACGTCATGCTATATTTTGTTCCGTATGCCATTATCTGGTTCTAGAATAATATTTATTTGTCGTATCAAGGACGCCCACTAAATCCGGGCCTTGTGCTTTTAATATTATTTGTTTCGGCAATCCACCGCCACTGCCTGATGCTATTGACAATAAATTAGCTTGTTGTCGTTGATTAAGTATCATTTCACCACTGTTGGCTCTTATTAATTGTTTATCACCGGTAAATCCAGAGCCACCAACAACACCGCCACGCTCAAACTTTGATACTCCCCACATTAATGCCCCGCCTGCTGCCCCTGCTGCAATAGCCACAGGAATAGATGCTGGAAATGGTATTGTTTTAAATACATTGGCAATCAAGGCTGTTAGCCCTTCAGCAATAAGTGCTTTAATTGTTGACTTAATAGATTCCCTGACTGCATCAGCAAAATTCTCAGCGCCACTAATACCATCTGCCCATATCTGAGCAATATTTTGCCCTAGACCTTCAAATGACATGGATGTATCATTTGAAATTAGTTTAATTTCTTGTAAACTTTGCCCGATTTTATCTATTCCTTCAGAATATTTTTCTAGTTCTTTTGCTCCTGCTTCATCGAACATTAACTCGTTTGGATTCCATTCTTTAATATCAGGAAATTCCATGTCAGGTTCGACAATAGCAGGTATTTCAGGGATAGGAATTTTTTCAACTAATTCATTAGTTTGAGATAAACTTTTATTATAAGCATCCTGATCGGCAATAAGCTGTTTCATGTATTGAATCTTAAAATTCAATATATCAGCCTCATTACTTTCCTGATCAGTTAATCTCGATAGATTTCCTTCATAAATACTTAGTAATTTATTAATAGCAATTTGTTGAGCAGACATATCCTTGGTAGCAAGTCCATGTCTTTCTGCCGCCATTGTAAATAATTTCAATTCATCCTCGGCGTCTCTTTGTGCTACAACATACTGCCTGGCTCCTTTGACGCCATAAGAAAAAATATACCCCAGTCCTTCCGCTAACTTACCAGCATATTCAGCAGCCTTAGTAAGAACAGGTATTAGAGCATTCCTTAGTATATTTACAGAATCACCGACACTTATTTTAGTATTTTCCCATTGAGCATTTAATTGCGCCTGTCTTTCAGCGGAGGTAAGAGTTGTATCGGATACCTTTTTCATTTCTTCTGCTGCTATCTTTGCAACCGCAGCAGCAATATCCATTGTAGATGCCGTCTCGGTACCGAGGCCTTTTAATTCTGATCTTAATTTAACGGCACTTATCCCAAGATTATCAAGTATGAGAGGTGACTTACGCCCAATACCCAATACTATAGAATTAACTAAAAAATCAACACTCTGCCCTGTATCTTTAGCTCTTTGATGAGCAAACTCCAATAGTTTACCCATTTGGCTTAACGGAATTTCAAAATTATTAGCTTGTACAGCAGCCTTCATTAATTCGAGATCGCTGACAGTCCCCCTTGTAGCATCCCGTAATTCATTTAATGTATTAACATCGGCTATTCTTTTAAAGGCTTTTTGAACGCCTTCTGTCTCTGCTGCTAATTTTGAAGTCTCTTTAGCAAAAGAAACTATCTTATGAACGGCAAACACACCGGCAATAACACCACCTAACTTTGTGATTGCTTTACTAAAACTGTTAAATTCCTTCTCTGCGCCTTTAAGATCGCCTCTTAATCTGTCAGTTTTAGCTCTTACCTCAGTATATAATGGTTTTGCATTTGCCATTTAGCAACTCCCTCTTTTTGAAAGACTCATAAGCAATTTATCTATTCCGTGCATGCTTAATAACTTTTTACTCTCCTCCTGTGACATCAATTTGGGTATATTGTCATAATCACCTGGCAGTCGTATTATCTCTCTCGGATCAGAATGTGTTAATGCTCCAACTATTAATCGTGTATGCCTCCATTGATTTTCCCATTTTCTTTGGTAAACCTCATCACGATCTATGAATTCCCTGAATTCCATATCTTCAAATTCGCGTTGTGTTAATCCGATCTCGTAAGCACGTGAATAAATGTCGTCAATGGTTATTTTTTTTTTGAAGTAATATCGGCACCTCTTTTTAATCGCATAGCCATAGAATTCATAGATTGGAAATAAGCATTGTATATTTCATCGTAATCCTCCTGTGGCATGTCATTTATAAGATTGTCCATTTCAAACTCAGAAGGCATGTCTTTACCTTCATTGTAATTCCATACGGCACACCTGAACATCATATTATTAGATAAGAGTATATTCTTACTCTCATCCTCAAATAGATCAGAGAAATCTATCCCTCGCTGGCGACAATATTCAATGACCGTAAGATCAGTGAATTTAAAGCCATATTCTTTACCGTTAATTTTCTTTTTTACTATCATGCCACGGTGGTTGTTGATGTTGCACGAGTTATTGCTCCTGTGGTTCTTAGCGTGCAGGTACAAGATACTTCACCATTCATAGGCGCCGAATGCGTAAGACCCGTTATTATAGCATTGCCGCTTAATACCCTCCCACCGGTAGTTTTAATGCCATTGCCATAAGCAAAAGCAACCGATGATCCTGCCTTCCATGCGTCAAATAATTGATTATAAGCATAAGTATCCGAAGCATCGTCTTTAAAACCGAATGTCAAAACACCAGATCGCTGGCCGGAAAGAAATTCCTTATCTTTACCGCTATCCTGTGTAGTAATGTCGATTTCATCTGACGACAGGTCAATAGATTTCTCTGTCAACCCATTTACAAGCGCAGAGGCTATTTGTACCCATACGTCTGAGCCATCATTAACAGCAAATTGAAATAATGCTTTTATGAGATTTTTGAAAATATCAAAAAAGCCAAATAAACCCAAATTGATTCCTTGTGATTTCATTTTATTTATCCTCCATTTTAGTTACTAAATTCTCAATGTCGTGTATTTTTAATTTTTCATATTCATTACGTTTGGCAATAATATACGGCATCTGAATAATTAATCGTTTCATTATTATAGTGTAATGCTTTTCATACTGTGCGGATTGATTGAAAAGAGACAATATATTAATAGCCCTGTGCCAATTAAGAAGCGTAAAAGCAATAAACATCTTGTTCCACATAAGATCCTCAACAGGATCACAATAACTCTTGATCTCCCTATATAAATTGCCTGTTTCTATTTCCTTAATTATTTTCACTTTACCGCCAAAGGCCCATGTTTTAAGACTTAACAGTTCTTCGTCTGAACCATAAGAATATAATCCCTCTAATCCACGAATATATTGCCACCAAGCCTTAGATGTCATATAACATGCGCCGAGCACACATGGAATTTCATAACTATTGCCGGATTGTTCAGCTTGCCAATTTGCAGCAAGAATAAGATCATAATTTGGATATTTATAAGACTCAAGAATTTTAGCTCCGTATTTACGTTCTTTTTTATCATCAATTTCATCGACTGGACCTAAATCTTTTATCTTTTCTTTATAATCTTCCCATGCTTTAATTTCTGCTTCATCAACTTTTGGTAATGACTTCAGCTTCTTAATTTCATCTTCGACTTCTTTAATTGACTTATCCCAAAGTACAACGCTCGTAGTACAGAATAACGTTTTAGATTCACGATCGAGATATTCAATAGACTTTTCAATCCATCCAGGAATAAAGCGCATACGTGCATTTAATACACACACATAGGGAGTTTGTGCTATGGATACCCCCTCATCTCTTGAGGCTTGTACTCCTTTTCTCTGCTCATGAGTAATCAGAACAACAGGATACTTTTTTGGTATGGGTTCCCACTTTTCAGATCCATCATCAATGACTATCACGTCAAATAATTCATGATTCCCTGATGCAAATAATGATTTCAAAGTATCAATAACATGCTTACCTTCATTAAGTGCCGATATAATAAATGTTATCTTTTTCATGTTTCCTCTACATTAAATTGTATGGTTATATTTTTAGTGAGAACAATCTCATTACCTTCATTTTGTTGAACCGTTGTGCTTGCTATGAGAAAAGGCGTTACTGTCATTGAACAGCTCGTTATTGTCAGACGTTTTTTAATTATCGCCGATAACACCGAATTACCTATAGCGTTTATTTCCGTTCTATTTGCCTGGCCGTAATAATTTCGCGTAACTATTTCAATATCCATTTGGCAATTAGAAATGTTCTGATCTTGGCTTAGAGCATCCGATAATCTGATATCCCCAAGGAGGATGTATTTTTTTATATGTACTGCCGGCAATGAACTAAATACTTGTATAGTCTCAGAATTATAAGTTATACCAGTCAGTGCAGTAGTAAAAGCAGATAATATGTTAGTAGTAAGGTCTTTCAATCGTTTAGTATATTTTGAATATTAGCAATGAATTTCTTTTCTTCAATTTCAACAGCAGGACTGAAAAACGGCTGTCTCCCGTTTTGTGTTTTTACATAAGACTCCTCAACATCTTCAGCGTAATGAACTGTTGTCCCAACATAAGACTGCCCTGCTACGGCTGTAAAGGGTAAAGCATCTGCCTTTACTCCCTCAACAACACTCGGAAATGAAGAGACACCTTTTAATGTTACTGTATGCAAAGAACTTCTCAGCCTTCCTGTATTAACAGGACACCAATTTTTTGACCTTGTTTCTATAGCATACGCCGTCCTGTCCACTTCTTTATTGATAGCAGCGATCTTCTCTTTAGAGAATTTACTAAACTCTCGTTCTAGTTTATCAAGTTCGCTTTTAGGCAGTGTTATCATATCCAGAGTTTCTTCGTAAATTGCTGTAATGCGTTTCTCGTTTCCCGACTAAGAACACTTGTATAATCATCTCTTTTGGCATACCATTGAACAACTTGTTTTGCCATGATCTGTTTTAAGATTTCCGGTATTGTCTCACATCCCGCAGCTCCAAATCCAGCAACATATTCCACTTTATAGCATGATACCGCACCGGAACCAACACTTAATATCTTAGGGACATTAGCGCGTTTGTATTGATTTCCTTCGAGATAATAATCCGTACCGGATGTTAATGTCGTATCTGTTGATCCGTCAGAATAACTAATCACAAAAGATGTAATCGAAGAAATAGGCCCGTAAGGAATATCAAGTAAGAACTTCTTACGCTTTACCTCTTCTAAATACCATGACGTTACAAGCGTCTGCTGTGCAAGAGAAATATTCAACTCTTTTTGACAAAGTTCCCTCACAGAAATGCACATCTTATTAATCATAGCCAATTCATCCGAGTTACCCCCGGAAGTAGGATAAGTGATAAATTGATTGATATACTTAGCCCCGCTCTCCCTGACAAGGGCAAGCAAAGGTTCATTTGCCTCGGTTACAGCAGTTTTGACAACGGTTTCCATTTACTTTCTCTTTGGCCTTCCGGCTTTCTTGGTTTCAGTTTCGGTTTTTTCTTCTTTTGTCTCAAAGGCGGCTTTTTCTTCTTTCTTTTTATACTCTTTTGCGAGCCCTATTTTGATAAGTGCCTTTGCATAGGCATCGTTCTTTTCTTCGATAGCCCCTTGTTTATGACCTTTTACAAATTGTACTTTCATATCGTTTTAATTAAGGGAAGCCCGAAGGCTCCCCGTTATTTATGGTTTAGGAACAAGGATTAAATATATATAATCAAAATTCCATCGACCGGTCGTACTCAATTTTAACTCAGCTTTCAGATATTTATAAGTTAATCCTGTGCTGAGATCCTGGTAAATTACGCTACCATCAGCAGTAAGTCCTTCAATACCACTTGATGGAGTTGTAGTGAGTGTATCGACAAGATAGAACTTTGAATTATCATTCGATCCCCATAAGAGACAATATGCTGTTGCCGATCCATTATATTCATCAAGAACTGCTTCAACAGTAGGTAGATAAACACATTCCGATAAAGGGCCGGAAATGTTAAATGTCACTCCCTTTGCCGTAGCACCATTAGCCGTATCGGCTACTGTACCTGTATATTTATAATACGAAGTAGTTACCCTCTGCGCGGATGCTCCCATAACGAAAGCAATTAATACCGCAAATACAAATAACTTTTTCATATTATGCAATTAATTGAGGTGCAGTTGCAAAATCTCCCTTAACAAAGGCATACGTCTCTTTGGATTTAACCAAAAGATTGCAGCGTACAGAAGCCCGGAGGGTGATCATACCATAGGTAAAATCATTACCATCGAGGCCGGTTTCAATGATGATATTTCTCTTCATGTAAAGAGTTGCCTTGGAGAAGTCTCCAACCAAGAAGTATTGGTTAGTACCATCCTCTGTCAAATCTTCACTTTCGAGAACACTCATACCGGCAGGTCTCCATGAGTTGATATCGTAAAGTTTCCTTCCGATGTCATCCTTCAGCATGGATACATTTGCCATGGTAGCAGGTCCAATCAAAGCCAGATTAGCCATGTAACCTGTTTTGTTTGCATCATTAGCTGCATCGTAGTTGTACCCTTTTCTTACCTGCAATTTAGCAGCAGCGAGTACATCATCGATGTCTGCGCCGGAAACTCCAGCAAGTCCTACGGTCTTTGCAAATGGTTTTGCATAGGCACCATACAACCCGGAAATATCACTCGATCCAGAACCATTGACAAGTTTATACTCCAATGCGCGCAGCAGACCATTATACAACAGATCGTTGATCTCATCGCGTACATATTCGGCATCTTCGAGATCCTCACGAGTAGACTTAATGTAATGTCCAACATCCTCGAATCCGAGTTTACGTGCTATCCAGGTTGCTCCTGACTGAGCATACTGAGAACCTTCTGCTTTGCGTGCAGCAGCATCACTACGGGTCAATTCCTCAGTATAGCGTATTTCGTGATCGTACCCTACTGCTCTTTTAACAACAGAATTATACACAGGGAATGCTTTCCACGGCCACTTTGTTACTCCAGGGATATTCATCTGAGGAAGTCCTACCGTTCCGGTATCTGCTGTCCAGTCAGATGTTAAGAGATCGTTTGCAGCTTTCTCAAGAATGAAAGTGCTTTGCTGACCGGTTTTAATTGCATTGACAAAATCAGCACTCTTAACGAGCGTAATAATTTTATCCTGCAATGTTTCCGGTTTGATTCCTTTATGTGTTTCAAGTTCTTTAATCCTCTTTTCCAGATCATTATTTTGCTTTTGCATCTTCTGGATCGATAGGACAGAACCATCGACAGCTTTAGGTTCCATTGAATTCAATTCTGACTTCAAGTTATCAAGCGTATCTTTCAGGGATTTCAATTCAGCAGCACTGGCATCCTTAGCATCTTTAATGGCTTTTTCAAGTCCATCATGCCTGCTTTGAACGGCCTTCATCTGCTCATCGAACTTCGCCTGATCGAATTTCAATTCTTCTGCCATCGTTAATTTGTTTTAAAAAGTGAATAATTATCAAGTAATTTATTTATGTCAATCGGCTCTCCGTGAGTGATTTCCTCTTGATGGCTCGGCTCATTTTTGAGTGACTTGAATCCTTCTATTAATTGTTGAATTTGTTTTATTCGTGTATCAGTGTAATTACCTTCAAGCATTTTCTCTAACCAGTCAATTGTTGAGTCAATATTCTGAAGGTCTTTAATTGATACAAGCGGAGTATTTTCGTTTGCTCCCCAACTTGTTAAAGTTGAATATTCCCACCATTTCCATTCCGACACCTGACGCATCCATTTAATACCTCTCTTACGATACTCAAGCGGAACGGCATCATTTTCTAATATCTCGTATTTAACAGCACTTACACCTATCGAGTGTTCAAGAGTTTTCCCATTCTGATTATAGAGTATATAATCTTCGAGAATATCTTTTGCAATATCCTTTTTTAGGTTAAGTTGACCACGTACCAGAAGCCCAAATTTATCTTCTCTGGCTTCGAGAGGTACACCGAGTAACTGTGTCCGATCATGGTTGAGAAACCACTTCACGCGAGAGAAATTGTCCTTGATTGTTTTCTTAAAACTACCTTCTAAGGATAAATCATTATCACTATCGAGTACATTAAAAGCATTGGCATATAATGTCACTATCCCTTGGTTGGAGTCTATATCTTTTACTTCATAACCATATTTGCGTATCTGGTCCATAACTATATAATTTCATAAGTTATCGTACATCGACAATTAATTACATTCTCAGGGCTTGCGTTAGCATCGCCCGGGCAATCCATATCTTCGTATCCATTACCACCGTCAACTTTAAACTTCTCGTGCATCTGTACTGTTTCCTGCATGATAGCACCAGGTAAGGCATGACGCTCATTTTTAGCAAGGCCAAGAGGCGCAGTAAGCCATGTTTTTGTCATGTTATATCCGGTTCTGGACGCTGCCTCAAAAGAAGCCCTATTACTAGCCCCTATTACTTCAGTTTGAGCTATACGTTGCGCTTTCCAGTAAGTAGATAAATTCCATTCTTTAGGTAATTGCTTATAGATTCTGTCTGCAATCTGATCGCGCCCAAGGCCGTATTCATGACCGTAAGTTATTTGCTCGCGTATTAATCGAATGAACTCATCCTTAGTGTAATTATTAATAGAAACTATCTTAATCCCCGCTTCGCGCATAGCCCATTCCTGCATGAATTCATCCCATAAATCCTCATCTAAATCCTTTGTTGCGATACCTTCTTTCAATCGCTTTCTGTTGATAGAGTCTTTTATATTACTGGCAAAATCCCTTCCTACGGTACCGTACATTTCAACAAGCAAAGCATTTACCTTATCTGTTTTAACAAGCGCAGGAATTGAAGCAATCAAATTATCATAGTCATTCGAGTATTTAAAAAACTCCATGACAGGGATAACCAAATCGTTCAGCTCTTTTCTGAATTTACGATAGTATGTGTTAATATACTTTCGTCTTTTGCGTTCTATGTTAGACCAGAATTTAGGCATTACGATTATTTCTTTGGTTTTCATCATCAAGTGTCGGGACAGGTGGAATAAATGTAGCTCTATCGATTAATCCTTCCTCATCCAATTCTGGTGACTCAATAGGATCCAATCCGAGTACATTTACCCTGAATTCATTATTAGTTGCAGCATGTTTATCTATTGCAATACCCCAAACTTTAGCGAGCTTTTCTTTGTCTTCCTGTAAGGCCGGTATCTTACTCCAGTCAGCACGATATTCAATTCCATAACCAGCAAATATCTCGTTGATAAATTCAAGAAAATCATTCACATCCGGGATGATCCTATCTTCATACATCAACTTACGCGATACCTTCATGTTATCAAGGGTAGCCTTATCAGAACTAAATAAAGCCTCTTGAACACCCCATATATTACACATTATTCTAAGTCCACGTGCGTCTGTCTCAACGATCTGTAAGTCTCTTATACTTGAAAATCCAAGGTTAATCCATCCAAGTTCACCTCCTCCAAATACCGGAACGTCTTTTTCTTTATTTCTCCAGGCTGTCTCTAAGGCTTCTTTTTGTGATGCTACCTCTGATGATTCGAGATTTTTATTGTATAAAATACCTGGAGGCATTCCCGTTTCATAGCTTTTATTCGTTAGATCATCAGCACTATTCATCGATGTGATAATACTTGATGCTACCTTCAATGGCGCTAATCCACGGAAATTTTTCCCGTCTGTAAAATCAAGATTCAGGAAAAGACGCGAATGATATACATCCTCTGGATCGAGCTCTTTCGTTTCGTCAACATCAACCGTATATTTCGACACAGGCTGCATCCATCCTGCACTTTTAATATCTACATTTTGAGCCGGCATAATATCAAGAGTCATGGGCTTACCTGCATCATTACCTTCATTATATTTCGATATGTATACAATAGCCTCTCCGAGTAGGTATCTAGACAGGTGCCAATGTTTGATAAACTCACGAAGTGAATAATCAGATGACTTATCTTTGAATAACTCTTTTAAAGGGTCTATCTTAGCGATATTCTCACCTACATACGGCACAAGTTTAACATCAGCAGCCTTAGACGCTAAATTACTCGCTGCACCAAAGACAGTAGGATTCTTTTCATAACCGTTTTCAAGATGTTTATCTAAGTCGACATCGCGTGTTAGTTTAGAGTTAGGAAATAGAAAGGACCATATTGCCTTACGAAAATCATTCCTTTTGAATATCCTATTTAAAAGACTAGGCAAAGCCTCCTCCTTTCTTTTTTTCTATCATTAATTCAGTTATGCCATATACCATAGCGTCAAGGCGGTTAGGTGATCTCATATCAGCAGTAGGATCCCAACCAGTTAATTCATCTTCAAGTTTCGGAAACGAGCCCACATGATGCACTCTTCCCTGTTCATATAAAGCAGCCACCGGCTCTGCACGCAAGTATTTACCTTTAAAAGCATGTACAGCCTTATAGCTTATATTAGAACGTACTGTTCGTATATTTTTTTCAACCAAATCACCGCCTTGATTTACTTCAGCAATGATTTTATTAGCCTCATATTTCTCGTAAGCATATACAGTTTTCATCGCCCAGGTATCAGGAGAGTATATTCCGGATAAATCATCTATAACATAAGCATGATCATTTTCCCCTAATCCACAAATAATAATCCCTGTCTCATCACTGTCTGGATTTGAAGTTACTGCCGGATCGACAGCAACGATTATTCTCTTCATTACAGGCAAATTATTAACGCGATTTGATTCTATAATATAATTTGTCCAGAGAGCGCCCTCAATATCCTCTAAGAGTTCAGCATTTAACTCCTGACGACCAAGCCTGGTACCTTCATACATCTTTATGATCTGGCTAAAAAAGGCATCTGCCAGGTTATCTTTATTTTCGTAGCTGGTGCCATTGGTAACATGTGTATTAGGATCTTTAACTAACTCTTTTATTACTTTTGTTGGCCTTGGCGTTGTCGTTATAATACACTGAGGATGATCGCCGAGTCTTAAACCCATTTTTAATTGCACCCAGGCTTCATCATAACGCCATGCTGCCAATTCATCGGCCCATGCTTTATAACATTGAGGACCGCGAAGTAAGTCAGGTTCATCAGCAGAGAATAATTTAGCGATAGCGCCATTACGCCATTGAATCTTACGCGTTGAAGGATAATAAGATGGTTTATCCCAAGGAGGTGAAATATTCAATAGCCCGCTTTCACCTTCTATCATTACATCCCTTACATCTGCTGCTGTACGGGCTACTAAATGAATAATAGGGAAATGATCTTTCCATATACGAACTGTTTCAGCTCCGGTGCGTGTCTTACCAAATCCTCTACCTGCTTTTATAAGCCAATAAGTCCAGTCACCTTCAGGAAGTTTCTGTTTATCCCTAGCGTGAATGGACCAGCGATAATCGAAATCATTCAACAGACTTTCGTACTCAAGTCTTTGGTTTAGCGATAAGTTCGTTAAATCTGTTGATTTTAGCGATAAGCTCATCATCAGAACAATTATTATGAGGATTTTTTTGTTCATTATCGAGAGTATATATGCCTAAATGCTTACCTAAATTTTCAAGTGCTTTTATCTTATCGTATAGCTTTATTTGTATCTCCTCAATCTCTATTGGAAAACCAGCTTCTTTATCAAATATTGTTCGTGTTCTCCGTTTAATCGATTCAATGCAATCCTTTTGATCATCCGTTAAATCTTCAAACTCTTTTAAACTTATCCAGGTATTATGTAAATGAGCAATAGAACTAAAGGCTATTTTCCTAAATTCATTTACAACATTTTCAGCAGTTACTTCTACCCTTTGTTTACGATCATTTATTAATTCAGATATACGAGTCTGAATGTCAATTTTTGTCAACAGATTATTAGCGATTGTCCTTGCCGTGTGTTCACTATATCCAGTCCTTATCGCTGCTTGTGCTCCGTTAAAATCTACGATATACTCCCTACAAAATATTTCCTGTTTATCGTTTAACATCTTAATATATTAATTATTAAAGCCTTGATTACCTGGTTAGATAGAAATTCCCTTCTATCTACAAAGAATTTAGGTTGTATGTAGCAATGAAGCCCTTTTTTATTTTTCATTACAGGCATTTATCTTGCTTTTTTCAAAGTGTAAGACGTTATTCAATTCTGCTTTGATATCACTGACTTCTTTTTCCAGCTTAATAACTCTTGATCTTAATGTCCTTATTCCGAACATAATTAAAATCCTTTAATGGTCCAACGTAAAATACCGCTTGTTACTGATCCCTTAGTGATCTTGATTAGTAATACACTTCCAACTAAAGGTGTTGATCTTTCGATCATAACTGAAGCAACATCATAATATGAATCAGCATTTGATGTTGCATTTAAAGTAAATGGTAAAGTGGCTCCGGTAATAGAAGAATAAGAATTAAACGTACTATCAACGAATTCTGTTGTTCCGGTCTTTTTTACCCCAAGGCGAGTCCCGAGATCAATTGTCGCATCATCAGCATTCAGATCCGTATACTCGAATTCTATCCCGAAGGTGGTACCGAAGTTAATTATCGATTTATTAACCACCAGGACAGTATCAGTGCCGGTTATTACACTCATATCCAATGAGTCATTTATCTCTCTGGCATTAATAGCTAGAAAAGGGAATAACAATAAGATAATAAGGAATTTTTTCATGGCTATATGGTATTATATAAGCGAAAAAGCTGCAACTCTTCCATAATAGAAGAATTACAGCTCTGTAATTCTGTGAAAACAATCAACACTCTCAATTTGCCCAAATTGTTTAGTTGAGCAAATATATAAATTTATCGATTCAATGTATAAAAAAAGTAAAAAAAGATTTTAACATCCTTTTATTAAATACTAACGCAGGAACGTTAAATAAAGAAGGCTTTTATCTAAGTTGATAGTAGTAACCGTAATCGTCTTGATTTAAAATGAAGTCAATATCATTGCGAATATACTTCAGGTATTCAGATCGGATCCCCCAGCGGTAATATTTAAACCCTTTTTTACAGTGTTCT
>CAZWIU010000067.1:0-23227 GCA_964634105.1 uncultured Bacteroidales bacterium
CCTACTTTTATTCACTTAAATAATTAACATTCTTATATCGAACTCACGTTAAATATAAAAGCGAATAAAAAATGGCGACTGGTTCAGGTATACACTGTTCTTCATATACTTTCAGCTGGTCTTCCATACTCATTTTAACATCCCTTGTAATTCATTGTTGTACGAATCCCGGCAAGGGATCTGAAGATAAACAATCAGCAAATCCAGTTGCTAAGACCAATCATGCAGATCATAAAGCAAACATACCCGGGAATACCGAACAGGATTCATTATACGATCTGCTGAATTCTGCTTCTCATGATACCATGCGGATACGCATTTTAGATGCAATGGCCTATGCTGAATCGGATGACTCGATTATTGATACATATAATCAAAAGATCGAAAATCTGGTTCAAAAGAATCTTGATTCATCAACCACGCCTGCAGTGCAGCGTGTTTGTTTGTATTACCAGGCCAGAGCTGTCCATAGGAAAGGGCTTATTCATTCCCACATGGGCGAGTATGAAAAAGCGTTGAAATATTACAATACAAGTATCGGCATCAAAGAAAAAATCAATGATATAGCAGGTGTAGCAGTCTCACTTAATAATATAGGAAATGTATACTCCAACCAGGGCGATTTTATTAAAGCTATTGAATATCACGAAAAGAGTCTTCGCCTGAAAGAGGACCTTGGCGACTCACTCGGAATTTCCATGTCCTTGAATAATCTGGGGAATATTTATGCATACCAGGGTAACTATCCTGAGGCTCTCGGATACTATGATAAGAGCTTAAAGATTATGGAGCGGCTGGGAAAAAAATCAATTCTATCAAAGAACTTAAACAATATAGCTAATATATACATATACCAGGGTGATGTGGCAAAGGCTCTGGACTACTATAACAGAAGCATAAAGATTAACGAGGAAATTGGTGATCAACGAAATAATTCCGATTGTCTGAACAATATAGGACTTATTTATAAGGGGCAGGGCGATACGGAAAAAGCGATGGAATACTTTCTGCGAAGTCTGAAACTAAGAGAAGATTTTGGCGATAAGAAAGGGATATCGGGGTCTTACAATAATATCGGCAATGTATACCTGGACCTGGCTGAGGAGAGAACAATAAAAGGAATTCCCGGAAGGGATTCACTGCTTAATAAAGCCCTGGAGTATTACAACAAGAGTCTTAAATTGTCTGAAGAAACCAATGATATTGACGGTATTGCTACTGCATTATCCAATATTGGGCTTATATATGACAATAAAAATTCCTTTAATGAGGCGCTTAGCTTTTATAACAGGGCGTTGGAATATCGGGAGCACATGGGCGATAAAAGCGGAATTTCAATTATCCTGAATTCGATCGGGATCATTTATTTTAATAAAAACCAGACTGATTTATCATATCAGTATGCCAGGCGCTCATACAGTCTGGCGAAAGAAACAGGCAACGTATTGGATATCGCCGAATCAGCCAGGTTACTTGAAAAGATTTATGCACGGCAAGGCAACTATAAACTGTCAAGGCAATATTTTGGCGAATATGTTGTAATGCGAGATAGCTTAAAAAAGGAGGAAAACCAGCGGCTCACACAACAAAAATACTATCAGTATGAGTATGAAAAAAAGGCTGCCACCGATAGCATCGCACATAGTAAAGAAATGGAGATTTCGAAGCTGGAAATTGCCAGAAGAACGGCGGAAAGCAGGAAACAAAAACTTGTAATTGTGTTTATCACAATAGGTCTGCTGTTAGTACTTCTGTTTGCGGGTATTATTTTACGCTCGTTGCAACTTGTGAGAAAGCAAAAGAATATAATTATGGTTCAAAAGAGGCTGGTGGATGAAACAAATATCAAGCTCAATCAGCAAAATGAAGAGATTAAAACCCAACGCGACGAAATCGAGAATCAGCGTGATGAAATCATCGCCCAGCGTGATATGGTATTCGAACAAAAAACGCATATTGAGCAAATACACCACGAACTGACCGGCAGTATAAGATATGCTGAAAGAATACAGAATGCTGTATTGCCATCAGAAGAGTATATACGTGAAGTTATCGGTAATTGCGGCATATCAGCCAGTGAGCTTTTTATCTTGTATAAACCACGTGATATTGTTTCTGGCGACTTCTACCTGTTTAACAGATTGAACAATACCCTCGTCGTTGCTGTCGCCGATTGTACCGGGCATGGCGTGCCGGGAGCCCTCATGAGCATGCTGGGTATATCGTTCCTGAATGAAATATTAACCAATAGTGAAGAGCAATCCCCGGGTCTAATACTGAATGAACTCCGGAATAATATCATACACTCATTACAACAGAAAGGGATTCAGGGAGAACAAAAAGACGGAATGGATATAGCTTTAATTTCATATAACGTTGCAGCCAGAACATTGCAATACGCTGGTGCAAATAGTCCGCTCATTATCATATCCGGAAAGAAGCATGAACTTACTGAGATCAAACCCGATCGTATGCCCGTAGCCATACATGAAAATATGAAGCCCTTTACTAATCATGTAGTGCCTGTAAACAAAGGAGATATAATTTACCTGGCGACTGACGGATATGGTGATCAGTTTGGCGGGCCTGAACAACGAAAATTTCTTTCCAGAAGATTTAAGGAATTATTGCTTGAAATATCAGGCAAATCAATGTCTCATCAAAAAGCAATTCTGGATGAAACCATTGAGGACTGGAAAAATAATTATGTGGAAAAATACCAGCAAACCGACGATATCACTGTTATGGGATTAAAACTTGTTTGACAAAACAGATCCGATCAATTGCCTTAGCTCGATGTTTTTTTATTGATGCATGAATTTACTTTTAGCATGAATGCTTCTTTATAAAATTACCATTCACCCTTTACTAATTGCTACCTGAAAAACATCAACCAATGACTGAGAGACTGTCTAAAATTATTATATTATGCAAATTATCAGCTATATACATTTATATTAACATTTAAATTTGACAAACACATTCACTTAAAGACCTCATAAACTTGGTGAAACCTTTGTGTCCCGAATCATTCGGGATGGTGCCTTTGTGGCTAACTATTTTTATGCCACCAAGGCTCAATCCCGAGTAATTCGGGACACTAAGAATACTCAAAAATTTAGACAGTCTCTGAACGATAAATCATATAGCTTAACCTGAAGTACTCAGCTTATCACTATATCAGTTCCTCAACTTATCAGTTCAATAATTGTCCCCTTCAACGCACTGATTTCTTATGCCTGCACTATATCTTCGACCGGCGGCAAATCATTATTAAAGCTTATAACATGATCGATCGTAGTTATGCTCTTCCTTCGCTCTGTGAGCTTAGGCTTACGCTGTTAGCTACAGCGCCGATATACAGAGAACATGGATTTCAAGATCTAAACAGCGCTGCCGGGTGTTTGCTACTGATTGTTGGATAACCCGTACATCATTTAATCAATTTAACAGTTCTCCAATTAAACAGTTATACATGCTGTGTCTGTTCCTTTTTAAAAATATGATGCAGATCGTTCCTGTAAAGGCTAAGGTGCGTTTTACATTCAACAAATAATTCAAGTGCTGCGTTGTCGGGGCTGAGTAATCCACTGGCAACTTTTCTCCTGATGGAGTTTAATTTAATTCTGAGTGAGTGGCTGCTTATTTTAGGGTTAATTGTACCCGTAACAAGTTCGCGCCACTCTTTGCGGCGGATTGAGGGTAGCATAGGTTCGGGCGATTTAGTTGATGTTCACAATATACAAAAAATATATTAAAAGTGGTTATTTTTTAGGGTATTCATTCCGGGATTATACCCCTTCTTTTTCGTTACAAAATAATACTCATCATAAGATCGGTTGATTTAAATTTTATATCGAACTTTACGGATTATGTCCTACACAATTCCTGTCTATGAAAACACGTAATTTTATTATAATCATTATTTTTTTTGCCTCCTGTATTCCTTCCAAAGCTGTTACCACTGACCTCAAACAGGTTGTTGTATACCAGCAGGGAGCAAGAATCACTCAAACGGCCTCTGTAAGCCTTCTCCAGGGCAACAGCGAGGTAATCCTCGATAACCTCACTCCCTCGATCGATCCAAACAGCCTTCAGGTTGCCGTAAGAGGAAATGCTATACTTCTGTCTGCTTCGGTGCGAACCAACTTTATGGGATATAAGGCATTGCCCTTAAGAATAAAGCAGTTGGAAGATTCGCTTGAGCTCCTAAACGATCGTATCGACTGGATTGGGAATGAACAGGCTATCTTTCAGGGTGAAGAAAAGCTTATTCTCGATAACCAGAAAATTGTGAACGAGAAAGAAAAAATTACTGCAACTGATCTTACCCAGTTAGCCGATTTTTATCGAAACAGGCTAATATCGTTACGAAAAAAAGTTTATGACAACAACATCGGATTACGGGATCTCAGGGAAAAGAAAGGACGTATCGAACAACAATTGCAGGAGATCAACTATCAGAAGGGTAAACAGATGGGGGAGGTGGTACTGAATTTCTCTGCCGAAGCCGCTGCTAAGATACAGGTTACTATTTCGTATATTACAACGAATGCCGGATGGTCACCGCTGTACGATCTCAGGTGTGCCGGCACGAATACACCCATCGAACTGTTGTACAAGGCAACTATTTTTCAGAATACAGGGTACGACTGGACAGGGGTCGACCTGGTGGTATCCACCGGTAATCCCTCTGTAAATAACGAACGGCCGGTACTGAATCCATGGTATATCGATTTTTTTCAACCCTATGTCAACTATGGCGCATCAAAAAGAAGTGCTGAAATGGCGCCTTCTGCAGCGATGAATATGTATGTCGAGGCTGAAGAAATCAGTGATATTGAATTTAAAGAGGCCCCGGTAATCCCTTATCAGGTTGCTGAAACAACAAACCAGATGGCGGTGGAATATGAAATCAAGGTTAAACAGGATATACCTTCCGATGGCAAGCCGCATATTGTGCCCATCAGCAGTTTTGACCTTCCTGCACAGTATACCTATCATACAGTGCCAAAACTCGATCAGCATGCTTTCCTCCTGGCAAAAGTCGGAAACTATAACCAGTATAACCTGCTGCCGGGCCAAACCAATATCTTCTTTGAAGGGATGTACGTGGGACAGACCTATCTGAATCCAGAAGTTACAAGCGATTCTCTTATTGTATCAATGGGGCGCGACGATCGCATCAGTGTGAAACGTGAAATACTGAAGGATTTTACCTCTTCAAAAGTGATCGGTACCAATAAGAGGGTGACGAAAGGATATGAAATAGTTCTCCGGAATAATAAGACAATTCCGGTAAGTATAGAGATTCTCGACCAGGTTCCCGTATCGCAGAATAAAGAAATTGAAGTAGCGATCGAGGAAATGGGTGCTGCGGAATATAACAAGGATTATGGCAGGGTAATGTGGAAATACGATCTGGCTCCGGGCGAAACCAAAAAAATCAGATTTATTTTTTCTGTTAAGTTTCCGAAAGATAAGCAGGTCAACGGGATATAAGCGGACCAACAATTCAGAAGATCATAAACCTTCGGGAATTATTTTTAATTACCTGATAAAGCTTTATTATACTTTATGAAACAGGGGACGCTAAATTAAGGGTAATACAGTCCGGGATAACACAGGGTTATTCAATGATTAGTTAAGTCGATGAGTTGATGAGTTGATGAGGTGCCTGTCCCCCGAAGCCCGGAGAGCAAAGGAGGGTCTGTCCTTCATAGTGCGCAGTGCATAGGAGGAGGTAATTGATAATCATGATTAAGAGGGGGTTAGGCTGTTGCCTTTAGGCCTCAGTCGTTATTTGTTTTACTTCCGTGGAAAAAGATGCTGTAATATATTTATCGTAGATCTGCCGACATGGCTCGTAGCTTTAACCACACAGAGGAATTCGACGGGCCAACATCCAAAAGCCAATTGCCAATGGCTGTTAGGACTCAACTCATCGCCTCCTCAACTCCTCAGCTGATTCTTTATTGGCATAGTGAACCATACATCAATATTACATTATTCCCGCCTTCTGATAAATCGTAATTTCGCCAGGCAAGCATTATTCCGGAGTCCCAACGTTCCATTATAACTGCTTAAAAAGGAGCTATATTTCAATAAAGTAATCAGGTTCTTATAGCGAGTTTATGTTACGTTAACAGACCTGTCCTGGCTCCTTACTTCTTACTCTTCAGTCTGGTTATTTCTTCAGCTTATAGATTGCATAACTGACAGCAGGCGTCTCAATATTGAAATCTTGTCCTTTAATATTCATCGTGCATTTATCGCCGGCAAGCAACACAGCTTTTTTCACCTTGATATTTAATTTGAACTGGGCTTTCTCAACCCGGTCGGCCGGATTGAAAATACACAGGATCACTTCGTCGCCCGATGCCCTGGCATAAATAAACGGGTATTTGTTTTCGCTGGCAAACACAGGCACAAACTCGGCATAGGCAGTCAAAGCAGCCTCCTGCTTTTTCAGGGCTATTAGTGCTCGTGTTTTATTAAGCAGCGAATTCGGATCGTTCTCCTGGTCGGCAACGTTTGGTGCATCGATGGCCGGGTCTACAGGGAGATATAGCTTTGATGGATTGGCTGTCGAAAACCCAAGATTGGCGCCATGGCTCCACTGCATTGGAGTGCGGTTTCCGGCACGTGGCTTATAGGCTCCTTCGACATGAGGCAGTCCATACAACTGACGCATACCTATTTCATTACCGTAATATATAAATGGTAGTCCGGGCATCGTAAGTCCGAAAGCATAGATCATTTCGAGCTCCTTATACGACCGGTTAACATTTATTCTGGCATTGTCATGGTTCCCTAACGGCAGGGTAATATATCCCATTGCCCTTGTGGCAGTATATTGTTCATAATAGCTGTTGAGGAAATTCATAATATTTCCTTTTCCTTCTTTATCAAAGAAACTGTGTCCTTCGGAAAAGCCATTCAATATCCGCCAGCTTTCCTTTTGAGTCAGGTCATTATATCCTGCAAACCAGTGGAAGAAATCGGCATGAAAAGCGTTATCAAGGGCATCCTTTGGCCCTGACCACTCTGCTATCATAAATGCATCGGGGTATTCGTTTACAAGCAGTTGTCGTATTTCCTGCCAGAATTGCTTGGTAGCTTCGTCCTTGGCATTAAAGAACTGATCGTTGCCGCTTATATTGGCATTTTTAATCAGGGCTCCGGCCATATCGGCCCGGAAACCATCGGCTCCCATATCCATCCAGAATCGAAGTACTTTTTTAAGCTCTTCGCGCATTGCAAGAACATCGGGATGATCAACAGGAAGCATCCATGACTCTTCAGGTTTGGCAAATCCAAAATTCAGTGCCGGCTGGCTCCAGTAGAAATTACGCATATACTGACCGTTACGCCGGCTGTACCCTTTTATAAATGCATCTTTATAAGCATCGGGAGGATTCTTCCATGTATTATCTGTCCATATATACCAATTACTGTACTTATTGGTATCCTGCTTTGCCGATTCTTGAAACCACGGGTGCTCAATGGATGTATAGCTTACAACATAATCGAATATAATGCGTAACCCGCGTTTATGAGCTTCATCAAACAGTCTTTTTGCATCGGCATTTGTGCCATATCGCGGGGCTACTTTATAGTAATCGGAGATATCGTATCCTGCATCATTAAAAGGCGATTCAAAAAAGGGATTTATCCAGATGGCGTCGACGCCAAGACTTTTCACATAGTCAAGTTTCTCGATGATACCGGGAAGATCGCCAATACCATCGCCATCTGTATCGTAAAAAGTTTGTGGATAGATCTGATAAAACACAGCATTATTTACCCATGCCGGGCAATTGGGAATAACATACTTTCCAGTTATTACAACTTCATTACCCTGACTACTGAGCATTAAATTTGAGGATAAACAAAGAACAAATACAGTTACGATAACAATAATTCTCATAGGATTCCTTTTAGCTGGTCTAAATTAGGCAAAGCAGGCTAATATTCTGTTCTGAAAAGGTATCCTACTTGTTATTAATTAATGGCTGATATGTAAAGTAACTTTCTTTGGACATCAGTTCGGTTTTACCGAAAGATACCTGCCGATCAAATCTAACAGATCGAAAGAACGAATCGGCTTTGCGATATAATCGTCGCACCCGGCTTTCAATGCATTGGTGCGATCGGACGACATAGCATAGGCTGTCTGGGCGATTACCGGTAAATTGTGGCGAATTTTTTTTATTCGCCGCGTTGCCTCATAACCATTCATACCGGGTAGCTTTATGTCCATAAGTACGAGGTCTATCTCCGGATGGTTTTTGCATGCTTCAATTGCCTCATCTGCAGTAATGGCATATAACAGATTTGCCTTGGTCATTTTAAGAAGCTCCTGCAGGTATTGAACGTTGACCTCTTCATCTTCAACAATTAAAAAAGTTCTGTCAGACCAATTGATCAACTCGCGGGGTTTGTTCATAGCTGTGATTTCTATTTCGTTATAATTACTATTAATAGGCACTGTAAAAAAGAATGTTGTTCCCTTTCCCGGCGTCGATTCCAACCATATCTTGCCTCCCAGCATTTCAACATATGCTTTCGCAAGAGTCAATCCAACGCCAATACCCCCGAACTCTCTGTTTTCATAATGTTCAACCTGTCGAAAATGCTCAAAAATGGAGCTGAAATGTTTTTCCTCTATTCCAATACCAGTATCTCTTACAAAAAACTCATAAAAATTGCCTGCAATATTACAACCAAATTCTATTTTTCCCTTAACGGTGAATTTAAGAGAATTATTTAACAGATGAAATAAAATTTGTCTGAGTTTATCATCATCAGTCATTACTTTATTGTTATCTGCAAGCTCAAGAGGAAAAGGAAATTCCAGTTTTTTATTCTGGATTTCACGACAGAAAGATTGATAGGTTTCTTTTAGTATTTGATTAATATCCGTATTTTCCAGATGAATTTCCTTCTCGCCGGCCTGGATTTTTGAAAGCTCAATGATATCGTTCATCATATGCAACAGTTGACCGGCACATTGATTTATTATATTGATATAACTGATTTGTTGATCTCTGTTAATCGTATTATTCTTTATCAGTTCAAGAAATCCGACAATACCGTTAAGTGGTGTTCTGATTTCGTGGCTCATATTAGCCAGGAATGAAGTCTTCAACCTGTCACTTTCTTCGGCTTTTTCTTTTGAGGTCATTAATTCGGAATGTGCCTGCCTTAACCTGTTGTATGAATCGGTCAGCTCAAGGTTTAACCTTTCTAACTCAAGATTCTTTTTCTGTATGATTATCTTACTTTCTATAAGTTCCTTCTCAAGTTGTTTCTGTTCAGTAATATCATTAATTGCCAGTAATACATAATTACCCTGGTTCCTCTCAAGGACGATTGTTGTTACGAGCAACGTTAAATTTTTAACATTCCCGTTTTGTTTCAGCATAAAAGGCGCTTCAACATTATAATTATTCTTGCCCGTTAATAGGGTTTCTAAAAATGTCCGGCGAATCACGCATTGCTTACAATGTGGCCCTGCTCCGCATCCATCTGGTGAATCGTATGAACGTATACATTCAAGTATGTTGCCAGGCTGCAATCCGACACTATCGGTCCTTTTTTTATTTCCCAACTGTAACGCCGGATCATTGATATTTATTACCTGGGTCCTGTTGTCCAGTAAAAGCAAAAAGCTTGGTGTCAGATTGAAAATGGAATCGAGCTCCTGCTGCTGTTCAAGAGTTTTATCAGCTATCCTTTTATACTTGCTTATATCAATGATAAAAAGCAGTATATTTTCATTGCCTTCTGCATCAAAGATCGGGAAGGAATTGACATGAAAGGTGCTCCTTTCGCCTTGAATAATTCTTACGAGTTCAAACGACTCAAGATGGATTATATGGATGTATTCAACCTGGTTCTGGAATACGGTCTTAATAGGTGATCCGAGAATTAGTTTTTGATCGAGCTGAAGGATCTCACAAAACCGATGATTTAAAATAACAAAACGTTCTTCTCTGATTAAGGCTATCCCGGCAGGCGAATTATCAAATACTGCGCTCAGGGTCTGAATATTAGGCTCAACATTTCTTTTTAACGTTTCCATGATAACAAACGAATCTCCTTCTCACTTCAAATCCATCCATATTAACTGACCGGTAACTAAAGTTAATAAATTCCGGCCAGAGTTGAATTCAAAACTGATTTAATTTTAAAGGTTTCACGGCAATCAAACGCGGGAAAAACCAAACTTGTGTTGACTGGCGTAAAGAGACTCTTGTTATGCTGATAGAGCAAAAATTAACTTTACGTTATTTTCAATTCTTCAATAACCCTATTACTATTGTCCGGAAAAAGTTTAAACATTTATATGCCACTAAATCACCAAGGCTTAAAGAAAACATTAAGATGTTTATATTTTGCCTGTTGTATATTTGCGAAACCATTGTGTCGTAGTGTCCTTGTGGCATAAATTCTAATTTTAATTGTATACGCTCACTAAATCAATAATGCTAATAACTCTTGCTATAACCATACGTTAGGATTATCCATTCGTTTTGCCCGGACAGCAATGATTCCACAATTCCACTCCCGATGCTTCGGGATACACAGTTTCTCGTAATGCCCTTTATGCCGTCATTAAGTGAACGGATACTTAATCCTAAAGGCTGTCGCTGATCTATCGGATGATGGTGACAGTTCCTGTCTGCACGCTTCCATTTTCAAAGGTTATAATAAATGTATAGATTCCCATTGGCAGAGCGCTGCCTGCATTATTGTTTCCGTCCCAACTGTCGCTTCCTGTACTTTCACTGCTGGTTTCAAATACCAACATTCCTCCCGGGTTATATATCTTGATGGTGTAGGGTTGATCCTGATGAGGAATTTCCCATTTTTCACCCCGGTTGGGAGCAAACCTATCCTCGATCGTGCAATCGATTGATTCGATTAGGTAACTACCGAGCCAGGAACTGCAATTATTTTTATCACGGATCCATATGCTATAACGCACAGGTAAAAGCCTGTCAAAATGATACTGCGCAGCGTAAGTCTTTTGATTGTCGATCGAAATTTCATACGGGGGTGTTCCTCCCGCGAGGGTTGATTCTTCTATACGAATCATTCCGCTGGCATGATCGCTGCAGCTTTTTTCAAGTATCACCATGGCTGTGAGATTTGTCCCCCGGCAATCAGGAACTGCCTGTACGGGAACATCTTCAACTTTGCCCATGATTAACTCCTGCGGTAATGTATCCGGAGTCGTACCGGGTTGTGTAAGTTTTCGCAAGCTGTCTGTGGCAATAACCGCAGGGACATATTCGTCCGATGTTTTCGGTGGAAGAGTTTTTGACCCGGGCAGAAAAATATTTTTATCTATTACCGGTTCTGAATACCCCGATGATTTAATTGTTTCAGGTAATAGACCAGTATCCGAGGAAGTGACTGGTGTAAAAGATTGTTCAGGTAAGGGTACCGGACTTATGATCCTGTTATCCTCCTTCTTTTTATTCAATAACAGGTATGTCAGTAGTCCAAGCATAACAATACCAATGGTAACAGCGGCTGCAATACGTATATTTTTCCTGCGCACTTTATGCCGCGCAGTCTGAAATTCATGGATGGATGTAATGTGGTCCCTGATACCCGCAATGGAGGATTCAATAATCAGGTTAAAAACCTGTTCGTGCCGGCGGACTTCTTCAGCAAATTCTGTACTGTCCGCCATCATCGATTCAAAATTCTTCTTATCCTCTTCAGAAAGCTTTCCGGAAAGGTATCGTTCAATCAGTTCGTAGTTATCTATTTCTTTTCTCATATCATTCAAGAACTTCGCGATAGGTTGGATCGGATTGAAGCATCTCTATAAGCTTTTGTTTGCATTTATACTTTTGGGTTTTTACGGCATTTACCGTGGCAAAGCCCATAGCAGTGCATATCTCTGTATTGTCAAGCTGTTGATAAACGGCCATCTGCAATAGTTTGAAACATTTCTCGCCAAGCTTTATCATAATCTCTTTCAACGTCTTTGACCTGGCAGGTGTGATGATATCCGCAGTGAAATCATAAAATCCGGGTGCCTCAACTTGTGTTTCAAGTCTGACCATACGGCTCTCTTTCTTTGCTTTATTGATCCATAAGTTTTTGCATACGGTGAAAAGGAAACCTGCAATTCCCTGGTTTATATCGAACCTGCCGTACCGAACCTGTTTACACAGAATAACAACACCATCCTGGAATATATCTATGGCATCATCCACCGTACCAGAATTGGAACATATATATTTTCTTATTTTAGGGAATATCTCTTCATACAGGTGATTCAGTATCTTTTCGTTTCTCCCTGTCTTCAGACTTTGGATAATATCGTAATCGGTTGTTTTCAGCCGGATCAGTATTGGTTTGTTTAAGTAAATACAAACAAAGCATATAAAAGTAACCTTTTAATAAAATAATTTTGTTTTTTTGACGATTCTGACTGCATTGAAAAATTGCTGCATCATTTGACAACCAAACTTCACATTCGTTTTATGTCAACACTTGGAAGTAGTGTAAAAGATCTTGTACTTCTCACACACCCCCATTGTCCCCCTCTTCAGAGGGGGATTTCAGGGGGTGTGTTTATTCATTCTAATAGATCTTATATTAGATTAATACTGGGTACTCTATTGAATTTATTCTGTGTATGTAATGTAATGTGCCAGGAACAGGTATGTAAGTATCCTTACCGTTTCAGCTTTTATTCTAATTGTAACACGTTTGTAAATCCTGCTCATGCAGCCTGTCATTCACGCGGTGAAATAGCATTGGGAAATAAGCGGATGTTCGGTACTATCAGTAATATTTCGGCTACTTATTTTTTTGTTAATATCCGTATTCAACCCGAAAACAAGGATAAGCCATTCAGCACTGCCGGCATTCTTTTATACAACGACAGTGAAGGTAAATATCTTAACCGTACACGGTTTTATGCTTGCTACTCCTGGCATGGAAATCTGTCGCATACGGTCAAGTTTTCGGCAGGACTGTTCCTTGGAGGTATGAACTATTCCGTAAAAGGTACTGCGCTATCGGGCAATGGGTCCGATACCAAAATGGATGGCAGCGTAGGGATAAACGTTTATAACCGTTCTTTTTATACAGGCATAGCCGTTGGACAGGTATTTAATAGTAAGGTGCAGCCGCTGGAGGAGGTCACTATCCTCTCTCCATTTGTAAATATTGTAGCATCAAAAACCTTCCTTCCCGGCAGGGTATACAGCCTGAAAACCTCTATTCATTCTACCCTGCTGTTGCCATCGGGAGATATCGACTCTGTTAAAACAAAAAACGATGTGAACCTTGAGTTTATCGTTAAGAATAATTTTCTTGTTTCAGCCGGGATTCACGATAATACACTGATGACAATCGGAGCAGGCTTCAACAACCTTCAGCTTACGAAGGGACAACTCGGGATAATGATTTCCTACATATTCCCTGTTTTTCATACATCAGCCATGAAGAGAAACTATGGTGAAATAGGGGTTAACTACCTGTTTTAATTTTTTTTCGTTCTTGTGGTTACTTTTTAAGTGCTTGTTTGTATTCAGACAGTAAACAATCAAATAAACCACTTACATTATGGATACAAAACCAAAAAACCAATCTCGAATCGTACTGTTGATGATTTGTTTCGCTTTGTCGTTTGGACTTCCTGTCGTTTCGTCCGACCTGCCGGGTAGCTCGGCCTGTACTAAGTTTGGAACAGCTTATGCACCTTACGATGATGCGTGTTATTTTTACATTATCCTGGATAATGGGTTATACCTCCAACCGGAAAGATCCTCAATCCCGGAAAGACTTTATCCTGCAGGGCCCTTTCGGGTAAGTGTCGGTTACGAAGTTCTCGACTCAATTGCCAGTCCCTGTGGAACGGGATTTCTCGTTAACCTTACCTGCATTGAAGTTATAAATGATACAATTGGCTGTTTTGCCAGTTTTAACTATGGACAGGTGTATTGTGATCCCATGGAAGGAGTATACTGCGGTGAGTATACCTATCAGTTCATGAACCTTTCTCATGGGAGTTGGCCATCTTATCAATGGGATTTCGGCGATGGGATTACTTCTTCGGAAGAAAATCCTGTGCATGCCTTCCCGGGGCCTGGAAGCTATACTGTCTGCCTCAGTATTTTTACGCAGGACAGTTGTTCAAGTACCTGTTGCAAGAATATCGTCGTTGGCGACACTATGCTGAATTGTATGGCAATGTTCGATTATTTTTCAATTGCCGATTGCGGCGATTCAATAGCAGACTGCCTTTATACTTATGAAAGGCAATTCATCGACCGTTCCTTTGGAAACATTATAAGCTGGTCATGGGACTTTGGAGATGGTACAACTTCATCCGAGCAAAGTCCATTGCATGAATTTCCAGGTTATGGCGAGTATACCGTTTGCCTTTCAATTTATTCGCCCGACAGTTGCTACGATACCTATTGCACTGTAGTCGTTATAGATGGCCCATCCGATTGCCAGGCATATTTCGATTATTGCAACTATTCATGGGTTGACAGCACAATCTCGAACGATCGATATATGGTAGGCTTCAGAAATCTGTCACGCGGAAATCCAGCTTACTTCTGGTGGGAATTTGGCGACGGCGGTTATTCGGAACAGGAAAATCCTGTACATATATATGAAAATCCGGGCATTTACCAGGTATGTCTCAATATTAGCGACTATTACGGCTGCTATGATACATATTGTACTTCGGTTACGGTGGGTCAGGTTGATTGTTCTGTCGATTTTACGTACGATATCGTTTTCCCCAATTGCATTGGCTTTTCACCGGCCTACCAGTTTATTCCCTATCTCGAAGGGCCGGTCTGGTATGTGTTGTGGGATTTCGGCGACGGAACCTTTTCGGATGATATTATGGCTTCACACATCTATGAACAGAGCGGGGAATATGATGTTTGCATACAGGTATACTATGAGAATAATTGCTATGCGTCTAAATGCAGGACTATTTTTGTAACAGAAAACGAGCAGGACAGCGTTTGGTATGCAAAATGCAATCCAAACGGAATACCTATGCAACAGGCTTCTGATAAACTGTCAGTGCTGGAAGCATATCCTAATCCGGCAAGTAGTATTCTGAATCTAATGATTAATGCTCCTGCCGAAATGGAAGTTGGCCTGAAACTGGTCAACCTGTTAGGCCAGGTGCAGGATATAAGTGCTGGTTATTCCCTGAAGGCAGGTGAGAATCATCTTGAGGTCGACCTGAGTAAAGTTGAGACCGGAAATTATATATATCTGATTTATTCCAACGATCGAATTTTACATGGAAAATTGAGCATTGTTAAATAAATCAGGTTGTTGCCAGGGTCCGGGAGTAACTATATTCCGGGCCCTTTATCAGATGTTCATTTTAAAAACAGGAATTGTCGCGGATGCTATTTCATTTATTAGGATTTCAATTTCAGCGTTAACTTATAAGGCTATGAAAACAATATTTTTATCATTATTACTTCTGACCGGCGCAGTCGGTATGGAATTATACTCTCAGATAACGCCTGATAACACAGCTGAAGTAATCGACTTTATTGCCGATGAATGGACCTGGATAATCTCCCGCGGAGGAATTTCCGGAACTGATATTGTCAATCCTGAAACTGCAGGATACCAAATGAGCCTGGTTTTTACGGAAATTCCCGGTTCGCCCGACAGTATCGCATATTCTCTTTTTTATGATGATATATCGGCTGCAAGTGGTTATGCAGGAATATCCTTTTCAAATACTTTTTATGGAGAAGGCTGGAATCTCGACAGCATTGCAGGGTTTAACTCAGGCAAGGTACAACTGCTTTTAAAATCGTCGGATTCTCTCGAACTCGCAGAAAATTGTTATGACTGTTATTCTCATAGCTTTATTCGGAAAAGTATAGTGAGCACAAGTGAATCTCTTCCGACTGATAACAGTCCGGTGTTCTTCCCCAATCCATGCAGGGATATAATTAGCGTTGATCTTAATGAAAATACTGAACCTGGTCAATTGATCATTTATAGATCTGACGGAACAGTTGTTGCACAAAAAGAGATTGTAAACAGCTTTTTCGATCTTACCGGATTACCAGCCGGTGTATATTTCATATCATTGGTATGGGGGCAAAAAGTAAGTTGTACTAAAATAGTTAAGGAGTAAAGAGAATAATAAACTCAAATCGGATCATTGATGAATTATTTATATTTGATTCTTTGTGTATTAAAAAGTATCATTGTATTCTGAAATAATAAAAATGAAACTGAGGCTTATCATATTGCTGCTGATAAATTTCCCCGTATTCGTGCAGGGAATTTTTGGCTTTATGAAAGCTGATTCTGTTCCCTGCGATTCGGGACAGATCATCATTGAATTAGCATGTACTCCAACATTAGATGCGGTGCCGTTGCAGGAGGGAGATATCATCATTGCCAACTATGACGATGGGATTTATCTTGCTGACGATACAATATTTTTTGAAACGTATGGAATAAATACATTTACCCTGACGGGCATTTTTCCTGAAACAACCGAAACCTTTGATCAAATTATACATTTTACTGTCTATTCCGATTCCGGGGCTTGTTATACAACCCGTGTCGATTATCAAACAGACGAATTGGCTACGAGTCTCTGTTATTTAAGAATTACCAGGTTTAATGCATTGCGGTATACAATTGACTATCCGCAGGATAGAATTTGTATTGGTGCCGATGCTATTGCTCTCACTACAAATGCTCCCGAAGTTACAATTATAGATACGGATAATCTCATATGCATTGACGAAGAAGGTGTGATCGATCCACAGTATTGCATGGCAGGTATCTATACCATCATTTTTAATTCGGAATATTGCCTCTCATCGTATTCTACCCAAATAACCCTTCTTCAGAGTCAGCAGGTTGAAGTGCCGGATACAATACCTTTATGTTCGGGAGATCCGATTTACAATTACCCTGAATACAGCCAGCTTATCTTTTATGAACCAGGAGGTTTAAATGGCGCTGATTACACCGAGCTGAATACCGAAGGGGTTTATATCGTTCAACGAAATGATTATGAATGCGTGATTCCCGATACGGCATTTGTCAGGATCATCGAATCGCCTCCTATTGACCTGGATATCGAGGAAGAATGCGACAGGGTGATTGTCCGGTACAATAATTCGTATGAGGAAGGTCTGATCATCAATTGGTCAAACGGTGAAATCGACGATGAAGTTGAAATTCGTAACGATGCCGTCTTAGGTATAAATGTGATGAACCGTGAAGGGTGCTCTTCGGTTGATTCAATTGAAATTACACAACATCCTTTAAGTATACCCTCTGTGGAATTTGATGCTGAAGATGCTTCATGCTGGTTCGACGGGAACGTCGCTATTATAGCAGCCAATGTTATTAATAATGTAGGGACCGTCAGATATCAGTTACATAATATGTTGAATGGCCGTATATTCACTTCTCTGGAGGGTGTTCCGGAAGGATTATATAGCCTCGAAGTTGTCGATACGAGAAACTGTATTGCAACATACGGAGAACATATTACTATCCGGCAGCGTTGCCTGGAGGATTATCCGGTCTTCACCCCAAATGGCGACGATATTGAAGATCTATATTTTATTCCTCATGAGGGCAGTGTGAAAATTTATACTATCGAGGGAAGGCTTATTCGCAGCCTTAACACTCCGGCCTACTGGGATGGTAATGATGAAGCGGGGAATCCACAGCCGATGGGCACTTATGTTATAATTACTGATAACGAACGTATAGTAAATATCACCATCGTTAAGTGAAATTATTGTATCCTTCTGTGATCTGCTCTAAGAATCGTCGAAAATAATATCATCAACATTTTATTCCACAGCGCGCAGTAACCCACCATGATTTTGTTTATTTCCAGCTAATCGGATCTTATAAATTTTACCGATTCAGATATGAGTTGATTTTTTTTGTGTTCAACATGAAGGTACATCTTCTCTGAATTGTTCCGATCGCGGTTTGAATTGTTAATATCTTTTACGATTGGCTGCATTTCCGTTCATTTTTCTTTCGCAATACACACTTGTAAATATCAGAAATACAATACTATAGTTATATGTTTACGAAACGCTCCCATATTCTGTAAAAGCTTCTCCGCAGGCTGTTTTCAGGTTAATATTTTTTTCTAAAATTCCCGAACCATTCCGATCATTTTTCATTTTTTATAGTAAACTTTGATCATTGATTTTAGATCTTCCGATCGATGAGTTTTATGAAGGTTTTTCTACAAGAAACATAGCAATACTGGACCAATGAATTTGCGAGTCATCCTTTTTATGTGGATCGTGGCAATTGCTCTCCTTCTTATTTCTAATACTATTCTTTTCTTTCAGCTCAGGCTTTGGACGTACAGAAATATTGCTGTAAAAAGCATTATAATGGTATCGTTCTCAGAATTATTAAGTCTTCATCTTTCTGTTTCCATCTATATAAATGAACTGATCGTTAAGTTGAGAAGGAACTTATAGCATTCTTCCATCCGGATTTTTATCCGGAAGAATATTGAAGAAATGTAAATGTTGAATCTATTAGTAACAATTTAAAAATGAAAAATAACCAGAACAATACGCATAAGCCAAAAAAGAATGGTCACCAGCCTCATCCTTCGCTGGGGCCTGTTAAGAATCTGGAAGATTACCTCTTACCCGACTGGTGGCAACGTATTTTTAATTCGATGTACCTTAAAACAGACGCTGATGTGGTTGACGATAAATCGATCACCAGCTTTGAAGTCGATATGTTTTCCGATATTCTTAAACTTTCGGAAGACTCCTCAATACTTGATCTGGCATGCGGTCAGGGGCGTCATATCCTGGAACTGGCCCGCAGGGGACATAAGAATGTATTCGGTATGGACCGCTCTCATTACCTGATTCGAAAAGCAAAACAAACAAATGCTACGGAGAAATTGAACGTTAATTTCAAGGAAGGCGATGCTCGCAAATTACCTTATGCTTCCGATAGTTTTGATGTGGTTATGATCCTGGGTAACAGCTTCGGATATTTTGAAAGCATTGAGGATGATATGAAGATCCTGAAAGAAATTTTCAGGGTGCTGAAACCCTATGGACAGTTCCTGATTGATGTTGCCGATGGCAACTACCTGAAAGCACATTTTAATCCGCGAAGCTGGGAATGGATCGATAAAAACCATTTTGTCTGCCGTGAACGATCTCTTGCATCCGATTCGGAACGGTTGATTTCGCGCGAAGTTATTAGCAATATCAATAAGGGAGTGTTGGTTGATCAATTCTATGCCGAGCGACTTTATACCAAGGAAAAACTCCAGGAAATACTTACAAAATCGGGATTTAAGAACATTACGTTCCACGATAACTATAAAACCGATTCGAAAAGAAACCAGGATCTCGGATTGATGGAGCGCCGGATCATAACAACTTCCCAGGTTATTAAAGAATGGTCGCCCCCAAAACAAAAGATCATCGAAGTAACCAATGTTGCAGTGGTGATGGGCGATCCGAAGAAACCCGATGTGATTAAACCTTCTACCGTTTTTGACGAAGACGATTACAATACTATTGATCAGCTTAAAATTGCACTCAGCTCGCTGAAGAATTACAGGTTCACCTATGTGAACAATCATAATATGCTCATCAGCGACCTCGTTAAGCTGAAGACCAAGGTGGATTATGTACTTAATCTGTGCGATGAAGGTTATTCAAACGACGCAAAGAAAGAGCTGCATGTACCTGCTCTTCTTGAAATGCTTGAAATTCCGTATACCGGCTCAAACCCGCAGTGTCTTGCGTATTGCTATGACAAATCGCTGATCCGTGGTATTGCCCAGGAAATGGGAATTCCGGTGGCCGATGCTCTCTATATAAAACCAGAGGATAACGTGTTCGAAATGAATATCGGCTTTCCTGTTATTGCAAAGCCCAATTTCGGGGATTCCAGCTTTGGCATAACGCAAAAGAGTGTGGCCTATACGGTGGAAGAGCTTAACGATGCTATCCTGAAAACACGTGAAAAATTTGGATACGATAAACCGATTCTTGTGGAGGAATTCCTTACAGGGAAAGATCTTACCCTCGGAATTATCGGAAATGTGCCTGAAGCATATACAGTGCTTCCTATTGTAGAGGAGGATTATTCGGAACTTCCCGATGGCCTTCCTAAAATATGCGGTTATGAGGCAAAGTGGCTGAGCGACTCACCCTATTTTAACCTGCTGCGCTCAATACCTGCCGAACTTCCCGAATCAACCGAAAAACTGATTATTGAATATAGCCTTAAACTGGCTGAGCGGTTGGATTGCAGGGACTATAGCCGTTACGACTGGCGTCTCGACAGCAAAGGTGTACCGAAATTACTCGAAGTGAACCCAAATCCGGGTTGGTGCTGGGACGGGCATTTAGCCAAAATGGCTTCAATCGGTGGAATCAGCTATGCAGATATGCTGAAAGCCATTTTAAATGCTGCCGAACAACGATTTATTAATGACGGAATCAGGGTTAAGCAGGCCCTGACAATGGAAAAAACGTTCCAGGCAAATTAATTGCCTTCTGTTTTACGTTGAAGAGAAATAGTATTAACCAAAATACTTTTGAAGAGCAGCCTCCACTTCCTGCAACCATAACTCCCTTTGTTCATCGGTGCTGGTAACCAGGATACGAAACATCTTCCGGTGAAAGACTTTTATTCCACAAAGATAAAAGATGCAATTCTTCCAGATAGTCTCCAGTGGATCCAGAAAGATATTATCTTCCCTTTCTTTGCTTGTATTTGAGGTATTAAAAACGATGGCTGTATTCATCTTTAATAATCCAATGGGAACTCCTTCACCATGATCACCTTCCTGGAATTCATAAGCAATTCCCGGCCGTAATACCCTGTCAATCCATCCCTTCAGTATAGCAGGAGGCTGTCCCCACCAGTTTGGATGGATCACCACAATTCCATCGCTTTGTACTAATTCTTCACAATGCTGCTTAATAACCTCATTATAGTCACCATCACGCGGAATTTCTTCTGCGGGCATTACAGGATCAAACTTCTCCTTATAGAGATCATGAAAAAAAATGGTATGACCGAGTTTCTTTAAATACTCAAGGGTACGTCGTGCAATAGCATAATTAAAGCTCCCTTTATCGGGATGCGCTAAAATAACAATGATCTTCACGGAAATGATTTAAGCTTAAATTGATATTATCCGGGCAAGGTTTTACCTACTATATAGTCTTCCAACTGCTGGATGGTCTTTTTATGCCCCTGAATTATTTTGTTGACAATATCACCAATGGATACTATGCCAATCAGCTTTCCATGATCCATTACGAGTAGGTGACGAACCCTGTGTTCTGTCATCAGTTGCATACATTCAGTTGTCGAGGATTCGGGTTTGACATAGTAGATTCTTTCCGAAAGCAATTCACCAACTTTTGAATCTTTTGATGATTTGCCTTTCAGCACTACTTTACGGGCATAGTCGCGCTCCGAAAATATACCAAATATATCGGCATCTTTCATTACCACCAGGGCCCCGACGTTTTTACCGGCCATTTTCTTCAGCGCCTCATAAACAGTAGCATCTGGTTCTATATGAAGAACTTCATAGCCCTTTTCTGCTAAAATATCTTTCACTGAATACATGGTGTGTCTGTTTAGGGTTAATGAATAGACTTTCTAGTTTTTAACAGTCTGTAAGGTACTAAAAAACATTTTTGAATAAAAAAAAAAGAATACAAATTCTTAGGGTTTTCAATTCTGATTAAAAGATATATTGAATATTCGAATTAATTTGGATTCCGATAATAAGTAGATACGTGATATTGTATTTTCAACTATTATATTTATTATCTTCGGAATTACTAAGAACATTTATGTTCCTGAATCAAACTCTCTGATTTAACAATAGTGGTTCTCCCTGTTATGGTAATAATCCAACAGGAAGGACTTAATATGATTTAACATAATATAAATAGTTTATGAAACTTACAGCAATTAACACAAGTGTAATCGTCATTCTTTTTCTTGCTATCCTCACGGCCTGTTCTGTGGGTAAGAGAAAGTCAGCCACTGATAATAAATTTGTAATCCATACAGGTGTAAATGTCAGCCACTGGCTGTCGCAAAGTGATAAAAGGGGAGAAGAACGTGCTTCGTACATTACTGAGGCCGATTTTGATACCATTGCCGCCTGTGGTTTCGATCACGTGCGTATCCCTATTGACGAAGTCCAGCTATGGGATACGGCGGGAAATAAAGAAAAGGAGGCCTTCGACCTGTTGCATAAGGCCATTAACTGGGCTCTCGATAATAACCTGAAGGTAATTGTCGATTTGCATATCATCCGCTCACACTATTTCAATGCCGAATCGAACACTCTATGGACTGATACCGCAGCTCAGGCGTATCTTGTCAATATGTGGATGCAGCTGTCGGATGAATTAAAGAAATACCCGAACAGTATGCTGGCCTATGAATTTATGAATGAAGCTGTAGCCAGCGATCCCGACGACTGGAATAAACTGTTCAATAAAGTACTGTCGGCTGTCCGTGTTAAAGAACCTCTGCGAACCGCTGTTATTGGTTCCAATATGTGGCAGATTCCTTCAACTTTCCCTTATCTTAAACTCCCTGAGAATGATACAAACCTTATTTTGAGTTTTCATTTTTATACCCCGACCGCTCTTACGCATCATATGGCACCCTGGACGGATGTGGCAGAATATACTGGCCCTGTCAACTATCCCGGCTGGATCATTGATACAGCAAATTATTCGCAGCTATCTGAGAAAACTGTTGCATCCCTTAGACGATATGCCAACGGGTATTTCGATAAAGCAGAACTCGAGAAAGTGATGATGCCCGCCATTGAGTTTGCCAAGGAAAAGAAACTGCCCCTTTATTGCGGAGAATTCGGTATATACCCGACTATTCCCGAGGATATAAGCTTGCGCTGGTATACCGATATGTGTTCAATCTTCAATACTCATGGAATAGCCTATTCGCATTGGACCTATAAAGGTGATTTTCCAATTGTCAATGAAAAGCGGGAGCCTAACAAGAAACTGGTTTCTGTTCTGACCGCTAAATAGACAGGGTGATAATTTTTCTATTCCATGAATTCATTGATAATTCTATCTGTGATTATCCTTTGTTTCAGTGTCATCTGTGTTCTATCCTTTTTATATTATAGTGGGTTATTTAATGGGACACA
>CAZWIU010000068.1:0-23109 GCA_964634105.1 uncultured Bacteroidales bacterium
TATCAACATAAATTGTTAATATACAATGCTTTATTCCAAATTTAAGGGTCAACTACATAGCTACTCAGCGGGTTTTGCGATATTCTTCGCGGTCTTTGCGTGAAATTCCTATCTAATTTAAATTCAGTGTTTTATGAATTATTTAGAAGACTGAGTAGTTGCTTACTTACTCCTATACCTTTTAATGATAATATTATACAGGGCCCTGAAGAAATACTTAAAATCCGTCAGATGAGGATTTTTATCGTAGGCATCCATGTAGCGAACTTCTGAAGCCATTATCTCTTCGAGTGTTTCAGGTTTGTCGGCATAAAACGGGGGGATGAGGCCGGGTTTGTAATGGATCCTTCTTTCCTGTAACTCTTTGGAATATAAACTGAAATAATGTTTACTAAGCGGCCGCACACCTACCAGTTTCAGATCGCCGCGGATCAGGTTTACAAGCATAGGCAATTCATCCAGCCAGAAAGATCTCAGAAATCGCCCCATGGTAGAAATCCGGAAATCGGACTGGAACTTCCCTCCCGGCTGTAATCCTTCTTTTGAATAAATGTATTCCTGCAGGTATTCTGCATAAGGATGCATGGTACGCAGCTTGAATACTTTTATCATTTTACCATTATAACCGATCCGGTCGAGCGTTATAAACGGACCGTAGGTCGGATTTTCCGGATATAAGGGAGGAGAGGTTTTACGGGCAACAAAATATAAATGTTTGTTGATTAGCTTTTCATCGATGATTTCAAATCCACACGAATACAAACGGCCAAAAACTTCCGCCTTTGAAAAAACACGGTTCTGGCCGCGGGTAAGAATAAAATAGAGTTGTTTTGTCAGGGCGAATTTCGGGAGGATGCGTTTTATAATATAATCTCCTGTATAAAAAAAATAGTTAAGTACAGGAGGGTATTTGGCAAGGATCCTCTGTTTCCGCAGATCTTTTGTTTCAACAAAATCGATAAACAACCCACCGACCGGTAATTTTGCGTTCGCCGCCTCGAAGAATTTATTGATGTATCGTATGTCGTTAATTCGTTTAAGATTTACGATGGCCTTAAATTTATCCTTCAGCTGTGTATCGATGTTAAATTTGGTGGTGGTGCTTATAACAAGAGTGTCTGCTGTTTCAATATCGGCATAGCTGAAAATAAAATCGAAAGCATCCTGGAAAACTTCCACCAGGATAGCTTCCTCGCGGCTTTTTAAATCGGTCTTCTTTACAGCTGTTTTTTTTGTACGTAGTGCTCTTTGCAATAATGGGCGCTTTTGCAACAGTCCTTCTTCCTCGCCAGGGTATGGTTCCCTCACTGCATTCCGTATATAATAATCGAACATTCCCCAGATCAGTTCAATCATCGTTACCGAGCTGATGGTACCGAACAGCACCATCCGGGAATAATAATCCACGCGAATCAAATAAATAAGGGTCGTAGTTGTCCCTAAGACCAGCAGGTTGCTGATTATGATTTGTCGTACAATTAAGGCAAGGTCATTCTCGAACGAGAAAATGAATTTATTGCTGAGGAGTGATATAATTATCCAGATGCCGAGGAAAATGAGAAAAGAGAAAAGATATCTTCGGAGTGCAACTATAAAAGGCTCTGACTTCATCAGCAGGAACAGGGAGAAAATCAGGAATACGATCAAAATATCAATAAGCAGGTAAAGTGTAGTTTTGGAACGCATAGCGTGTATTTCTTCCTAAATATATAAAGCATTCGCCGTATCACAAAGAGCATTCTGTTATTTCATAGGCCCCTTGTTCTCTGAAAGATACTTTACGATAATATTGACAATACGTTGCGCTGTTTTTCCGTCCCACAAGGGAGGGATCTGATGGCGCTTGAGCTTTCCATCCATTATTCCTTTTACTGCCTGCCTTACCTTTCCCAGGTCGGTACCAGCCAGGATATTTGTTCCCCGGATCACAGTTACCGGGCGCTCGGTATTATTACGCACGGTGATGCAGGGTATTCCCAGGTAGGTAGTCTCCTCCTGTATTCCCCCGCTGTCGGTGATCACCAGTTTAGCGTTGGTGGTCAAATGCAGGAAGTCGGTATACCCTATCGGATCAAGCAGCAGTATATCCTTTCTGAAGCTGTCCGACAAACCGTTTTCTTCCAGCTTGATACGAGTCCGGGGATGTATGGGAAATACTACAGTGGCAAATGAAGAGAGCTCGTTAAGGAAATCTGTCAGCTCTGTAAGATATGCCGGATCATCGACATTGGCAGGACGGTGAAAGGTAACCAGGATAAAATTCCCTGCCGATAATTTCAGCTCATCGAGTATAGCCGACTGTTGTATTTTCGGCAGGTATTGCTCCAGGCTGTCGATCATTACATTTCCTGTGAAGAAAATCTTTTTTTTATCGATGCCTTCCTTTTTAAGGTGCTCCAGCCCGCTTTCCTCCGATACAAAAAGCAGATCGGAGAGTGCATCGGTGATGAGCCGGTTGATCTCCTCCGGCATGGTACGGTCGAAACTTCGCAGTCCGGCTTCGACATGAGCTACAGGAACACCCAGTTTTGATGCGGTCAGACTGCAGGCCAGGGTCGAATTGACATCGCCGGGGACAATGATCAGGTGCGGTGATTCCTGCAACAGTATTTTCTCAAATTCCACCATGATCCGGGCGGTTTGTTCGGCATGACTTCCTCCGCTGATGCCAAGGTAAAAATCAGGGCGCGGCATTTCAAGTTCGTCAAAGAATATTTTCGACATTTTTTCATCAAAATGCTGGCCTGTATGGCATATCTTATGATCGACAATATGATTGAAAGGCTGAAATGCTTTGTGAATGGGGGCTATTTTTATGAAATTAGGGCGCGCGCCTACAACGGAAATAACTTTATACACAATACATGGTTTAGAAAATCAGGAATCAAATGTACAACCTTTGATGCGATTTTTCCAACGACTTCCCTACATTAATACCCCTTAGTTATTAATGAGGAGCTTTAGTTAATCCTCCATGAACTTCCTCCTTTCTTAAAGAGGGCAGGGAGATTTATTTACTTCGCCTGCCCGAACACATTCAACCATCAGAGATATAAACTACACCAATCCTCACGTCATAACGAACTCATCAAAAACCTTCCATCCATTGAATCACCGCTTTTTTTTTGTAACTTACTGATAGAATCCTACTTGCTTTCTAATTTCAACCATTTTGCCTTGCTTAACAATGAAAAAAATTGTTACATTTTTAAGTATCTCCTTCCTGGCTGCAGAGGTTCTTTCGCAGGTTCCCGATTCATTGTCCGGCAATGTATTCATGATGGATCTGGAAGAATTGATGAACATCAAGGTCAGCATCGCAACCAAATCCGAAGTTGCTATGAATGAGAGCCCTTCAACGGTTACCGTGATAACTTCCGAAGAAATAAAAAATATGGGGTTCCGACAACTGGAAGATATTCTTCAGATTATTCCGGGATATGACCTGAGCATGACATACAACTCATATTATACCGTTGGAATCAGGGGAGTGAGGGATTCACGAAATACATCAAAATTACTGGTGATGGTTGACGGCAATCCTATCAACCAAATTTTTCACGGATGTGCTGTCATGTATGGTTTCGATATTAATATTGACAACATAGAAAGAATTGAAGTTATTCGCGGTCCCGGGTCTGCCCTATATGGTCGAAATGCGCTAAGCGGAGTGATAAATATCGTTACAAAAAGTGCTGCATCGGGTGAAAAGGTGATGGTAAAGGGAAACCTGGGAACTTTTAATACAAGGGTATTCTCTGGTTTTATTGGGTATGAAAAGAATGATTTCAATGCAAGTATATCGCTCCGTAAGATTTATACCAATTATTCCGATGAGTTGTATATGGGAGAGGTTTATGATATTTCGCGCGATAATATGGCTGTCAATACGACTATTGAATATGGAAATCTTCAATTCTCGGGGCTTTTTCACAACATCAGAGGGGATGTGTATTCCACATTTGTTGTGCGGAAACCTTTCTATTACTCGCTTTCATACACCGATGAGATTAACCCTAAAATATCAACTTGTATTAAATTACGAGGGCATAATGAATACTATTATGAAGATATTGAGCTTGCAGCTCCCGATACGGCATCTTATTTCCCGCTGGGGTTATATGTAAAACCCGGATTTAAAGAGTATGGTTATGGAATTGAAAATGAATTCCGCTTTCGGGTTACACCAAGGAATAACATGCTTGCAGGTATACAAGCCGATTTATACGGCGTCTATCAGGCTATTATAACCTCAAATGCTGATAGCCTGGCTAACCCGCTTCCCTACCCGTTGCCAGGTCTGGGGCGAAATAACCAGCAGGTATATGAACCGGGCTGGGTAAAAAATAACGGTCACAAATACAATAATATGGCCTTATTAGTTCAGGATATCTGGCATCCTGTAAAATCTCTCAGCCTTACACTTGGAGCAAGGCTTGATTATGACAGCCAGATAGGGGCCCAGTTTAATCCCCGGGTGGGGTTTGTATTTCAGCCTGTAAAAAACGGAACGGTTAAGGTACTCTATGGCAGGGCTTATCGTGCGCCGGGAGCCGGAGAACAATACACGACACTGGGTTTTGCGTTCGGAAACGAAGAGTTGAAGCCTGAAATTATAAATACCTTCGAATTTTCTGTTCAGTACCGGATCAAAGGCTCAACCAGTTTTATAAGTTTTTACAGGAACCTGATGACCGATATGATTTATGCTCCACTGGGCACTGAGATTAACCCCGATTTCAAATATCATAATATCGGTAAGAATACCTCCACAGGCATCGAATTCGAAAACAAAACGATGCTGGGGGAACATTTTTTTTCTTTTGTAAATGCTTCCTACTGTATTTCTGAGAATACTATTAATTTGAATGACAAAGATTCCGTGTATAACCATCCGGATATTGCTCCATTCAAGCTGAATGCCGGTATTAATTACCAGTTTCTCAAGTATTTTAACGCAAACCTTTATATGTTTTATCGCAGCACCATGAAAAAATTCCTGGCGCCTGATCCTGTTACCGGCAGTTTTGTCGAAGTAAAGGATCCGATTGGAAATTATGCTATTTTCAATGGTACGCTTCGTATTAAAGATCTTATCAGGCATTTCGAATTCTCCGGATCAATATATAATATTTTCGATACAAAATATTACGGCCAGGATAACGAACGCTTGAACCAACCCTCTCAACCCGGAAGACAATTATTATTCGGATTAAGCTACACTTTTTGACTCCTTTTTTATATCTTTCTTACCAGATGTATTGTGGAAGAAAAAGAGGCATGATCTCATCCGGGCGTAAGATATTTAAATTCATAGCTGTATTTCTCACTATTACAGCTTTTTTTTATGCGCCTTTAAGTTCTCAACAACTTTCCGACAGCCAGATAAAAGCAGGATACATCTATAACTTTATTAAAAACATTACCTGGCAAAATGAAGACCTCCTTGATACCATAACTATTGCCGTACTGGGGAAAGACGATGAAATATTTGCTTCGTTAAAAGAGATGGAATATCTCAAAGTCAGGGACAAAACCATCCGTGTTGAATTTATACGATCACTGAATCAGCTAACATATTGCCAGGTTCTTTATATATCCAGGAACCAAAACGACCTGATCCAGGAAATATTCCGGAAATTGAAAGGGGATAATACGCTGCTGGTTACCGACCAGTGCGAGATAAAACATACGGTGATGATTAATTTCATCTATACAGCCGATTCACTGATAAAATTTGAGGTAAATAGCAAAAATATTGAGGATGCAGGTTTGATTCTATCTCCGAAACTAATCTTGCTGGGAGGATCGGAAATTGATGTTCGCAATTTGTACCGTGAAACTGAAAGAACCTTAGTCTCTGAGAAAGAAAAATCAGATTTGTATGAAAAAGAATTGATTCTTAAAAAACAGGAACTTGACAGGCTGAATACCGACCTTCAACGAATGATCAGCGAGGTTGAATCATTAAGATCCGAAATTGCATTACAGAAAACTGAATTGAAAGAACTTGCTTCAGTAAATGCCGAACAACAGATAAGTATTGATAAAAAGAACTCCACACTTGATATCCAGAAAAGAGAGATTCAGAAAAGAGAGGAAAAATTGATTAGAAAAGAACTCGAAATCGTCAACATTCAGCAACAGATCAAAGAATCGAACCGGGTACTTCTTGACCTGAGAGATGAAATCAGGGAACGGCAACAGATAATCACTGATCAGGAGAATATACTGAGTACACAACAGTCAAGAATACAACTTCAGCGCAGCTTTTTAATTGTTTTAGCCGGCCTAATAATCATGGCCATATTGGTAATTGTATTAATTTACCGTAATGTTATAAGTCGTCAAAAAAAGAATATTGAACTCGAAAAGCAAAACACTCTGATCAAAGAACAACACGATCAGATTGCCATCCAGAACCAGGAACTGGAAATGCACCGGAATCAACTTGAAAAGCTTATCCGGGAACGAACATCCGACTTGATGGCAGCAAAGGAAAAAGCGGAAGAATCTGACAGGCTTAAATCGTCATTCCTTGCTAATATGAGCCACGAGATCAGAACGCCGCTTAATGCAATCATAGGCTTCATTGATCTGCTTTTTAATGAAAACCTGGGCGATGAAGAAAGAAATTCATATAAACAAATTGTAAACAATAATTCAGAACTGCTCTTACAATTAATCAATGATATCCTTGATCTTGCATTGATTGAATCTGAGCAATTCAGAGTCGAATTGGCAGAAGAAAATCTTTCACAGCAAATACAACTTGCTTTCAACAGCTGCAAGGTTTCGAAACTGAATTCCCTGTCAAAAGATCTTACATTCAAGCTCAGGCTGCCGGATGCTTCGCATTATATTAATACGGATGCCTTGCGTTTCAGGCAAATCCTATTGAATCTTATTGATAATGCTATCAAATATACCGAGAGGGGAACCATTGAAATTGGATATTTTATCGAAAAAAACAGGGCGGTAATCTTTGTAAAGGACACAGGAATAGGTATTGAACAGGAACAGCAGACAAGGATATTCGACCGGTTTACTAAGATCGAAAGTCCCGGAACCCGGCTATACAGGGGGATCGGTCTTGGTTTGGCCATCGTTAAGAAACTTGTCGGGGCACTCGGCGGTGAAATCTGGGTGGAATCGGAACCGGGGAAAGGTTCTTGTTTTTTCTTTACGCAAGCATTAGTTGAAAATAAAAATGAAGCCGGGAAAGAAAGCTTTGATACTTTACCCTTTAGGACGGGGAAATTATTCACCGATAAAACAATACTGGTATGCGAGGACGATGACTCAAATTTCTTCCTGCTTGAAAAAATGCTTTCATCGACAAACTTAACGATCCACCGGGCCAAAAACGGACAGGAAGCGGTTGACTATTGTACCAGAGGCAACAAACCTGACCTTGTACTTATGGATATTAAAATGCCTGTTATGGATGGAATTAAAGCAACCCAAATACTGAAAGGTGAATTGCATTATTCTAATCCCATAATTGCACAAACCGCGTATGCCACACAAAAAGAAGTTAAAGACTATTCCGGGTATTTTGATGCCTATCTCACAAAACCTATCGTTCGTGAGGAGCTTATTAATTCATTGAATGTTTACCTTACAAGCCGGAAAGAATAAGATTTATGAGGATTCCTTAAATGCAGCATTAACCCGGAAAGTTGCTGTTAACGAATTTATAATATCATCAAAAGGAATAGGGGAAGGCCCTCCGTCACTGATGGCGTTTAAGAATGCTTTAACTTCTGCAGCATAACCAAGGTCTGCCCTTCGGTAACTCACCTTCTTAATTCTTTTACCGGCATTGCTGATTTCAATTTTCCGGAAATTATCGATCAGGATTGTATTTTCCCCGCTGACGATTTTAATGATCTCTCCGATTCCTGTTTCAGGGTCGGATGTAAAATATACCGATGCGTTGCTGCCATCCTTCAACGAAAGATGAATAAAAACACCTTCATTATCAGATTCCTGCGACGATTGAACATGAACTGAACGAATAGTCGATCGTGTAAGAAACAGTACCAGGTCGATATAAGGGCAGAGCTCATTGATGATCCTGCCTCCGCCGACTTTAGAAAATCGTATCCAGTGATCGGGAGTCAGCGACTCTGCCTTGACGCGTATAGTGATAGTTATAGGCTCGTCACGTTTCAGGTAGTTACGGGCAATCTCCGTAACCGGTGCAAACCTCCTGTTAAAGCCAGTCATCAACAAGGGTTTGGGAGATGGCAGGGAAATGTATACCTGCCTTAGATCTTCAAGTTCACTCAATGATATAGCCAGCGGTTTTTCAACAAAAGTATGTTTACCTGCTTTTAATGTATCAATAGCTTGCTGCACATGCAGATTTGAGCGGGTGAGGATAAAGATGGTATTGATGGTTTTTCGCCTGATAAGACGTGCCGGAATGGTTGTTGCGAAGCTGAAATTATAGTACTCATCGACAAATATGGCATTGATCGACCTGGTGGTAGCTATGCCGTTCAGGTTTCCGAACTTTTTTAATAAAGGAAGCATAACCTTGAATGCGAAGGATCCTGCCCCGATCACTCCGATATTAGGATTTACCGCTACACATTCAACCTCTCCATGCCTGACAGATAGCTCACTTCCTGTCGTCTTATGCAATGATATCATGCTCCAAATTGGTAAACAACAACTGTTGATTTACAAAACTAGTAGAGTTGGGTGATTTTGATCTCAAGATACTAAAAGAAATTCAGATAAAGAAATTTCAATATGAAAGGATGTCCGGGTAAGAATATTTCTTACTAGTAGGATTGAATCAATGCGAATTACAGGAAGACAAGATTGAAAGTATTAATCTGTTCTTTGCGAAGCTTTGTAATAATTCGCGCTACTTTGCGTAATAATTAATCCTGCCAGGTATGATTCACTTTCATTTCCGAACCGTATAATCCCGGTATTAAAGGATGAGGCTATTGGATCAGGTATGCTGGCCTGGATAAGATCCTATAATATTAAGGTGTGGTTAATTATTCAGGCAGGACGATCATTACGATGCGTGATTTTACGTAATAAGGTGGACGGAAGGGTAAGGGTAAGATTTTGATTAATACCCGCTATCTGTACCACAATTTTACGCTGATTCCTGGTGCTAATCAATTTACCTTTCAACCCTTTCAATACTCCATATATTACTTCTACGTGATTCCCAACCTGTAAATAGGATATCGGTTCATCAATAGTCAGCTCTCCCAGATAGGTTTTTATTGCTTCGATCTGACTATCAGGGATGGCAACCCTGCTATGTTGGATACAAACATAACACACTGCCCCGAATACCTGGATGGCATAATAACTTTCCTTATTATTTACCCTTACAAAAACATACGACTTGAATAACGGCATATACACAATTTTTTTGCGGTCGCTCCATTGCCTGAGCGTTTTTTCAAGCGGAAGGTAAACTTCGATGCCCATTTCTTCCAGCTGCCTGGCTACCTTCTTCTCGGCACGCGACCGGGTATAAATTGCATACCAGTGTTTGTTAAAGGGACTCATAAACGGTCAGTATTGAGAGAATGTTTCAAAATTTTTTATCATTCAAATGATCAAATTTTCGCATCTATTTCATAGCAACTACTACATTCAGTCTTAGACCGGAATATTTAGCGTAATCATTGCTTTTTCGAGCCTTTTTGGTTATTCATTTTTTTGCCTCTAAGATATAACTACACGAGGAACCACCAAAATTCAGACAGTCTCTGATTATCGTACTCAAACAATTGCAAAATAACAAAATCCGGTAATATTTAATTGGAAATCGGTTTTTATCTCGTATAAGATTTCTTAACAAAAGCATTGAATCAGTTGAAGAATAAGGTAAATCCCCTTTTTGTGAAGGGAGAGGAAAAGAAGACACACCCCCTCTCAAAGAGGGGGGATGACAGCTTACCGACATAGCCAGCTATCCCCCTCGGGAGGGTGAACTAAAGGAAAAGGATTTATTTCTGGAATAAGATGTTTTGTATTTATTGACATAGCCAACTATCCCCTCCCGATCAAGAATTTCTTTGGTTTTGTGGACAAAACCTTAGGAAATCTATATCGGGAAGGAGGGGGAATTAAAGGGGGAGGAAAAGAAGATACACCCCTTTAACACTCTTTTAACAATGGTATTTAGTTAAGGTAATAACATTAATTATCTTCCTGAATATAACAGGCAATTTCAAAAACTGAATATCGAATATCGAATATCCAATATTAAAGTGTTATTGAAGAAAATTGGTTTATACTTAGCATAATAGCATAGAAAAGGGGGCAAGAGGGATTAACTCCGGAATAATTATTTTCTTTACACTAAAAATTTCCAATGACATTAAATATTTTCCCTGACAAAGATCAGTTCCTGAAACGCAACGACAAAGAAATACTGTTGAATCAGCATGGCCTGGTCATTTGGTTTACGGGCCTCCCGGCCTCAGGTAAAAGTACCCTGGCTGTTGCTATCGAACAGATATTATACTCGCATAAATTGCTCACTCAGGTACTGGATGGCGATAAAATACGTTTCGGGTTAAACAGCAACCTGGGTTTTACCGAAGACGACCGCAATGAAAATATCCGAAGAATAGCGGAGGTTGGAAAGTTATTCTGTGAATGCGGCATTATTACTATTTCAGCATTTATCAGTCCGACACATTCGATCCGAAGTATGGCCCGGTCCATAATCGGTAGTGAAAATTTCTTTGAAGTGTATATCAGCACTCCCCTTGAAGTTTGTGAACAACGCGATCCCAAGGGCCTGTATAAAAAGGCAAGAGCCGGAATTATTCAGGATTTTACAGGTGTTTCTGCTCCCTACGAAATTCCAGAAGATGCTAACCTGGTTATCGATACAACACATCTTAGCATAGAAGATGCGGCGCAACGGATTATTCAACACGTGTTACCATTGGTCAGAAGGGACAAGTGATCAATTATAAATGTAAGTTTTAACTATGAGACTATGGGGCTGTCTCAAAAGGGTCGGTTTTCGTCATTGAGAAGAAGTACCGAGACTTCGGTACGACTGAAGCCTGCCTTGCCGGCCGGCCGGCAATCTATTGATTATTAATAAAATAAGATTACTGCCCTGCCTGCCGAAACAGCAGTACAGGCAGGGCTTCGCTTGTAATGACGTTTGAAAAACCTTTTGAGACACCCCCTTTATCAGCACTGAATGGACCGGAATATGGTGAAATGCCTGCCGAAATCCCGAGTGTTCGGGATGAAGGCAGGGAAAATTGAACGGGCTTAAAGAATTCTATAGGTATAGCAATCCATAAATCAATATTCCATTATTCCAGCGTTCCATCATATATACTCAGTATAAAGCTGGAATTCAATATAAGATTTTAGGTTCTTAGAGACTGTCTAAATTTTTGAGTATTCTTAGTGTCCCGAATTACTCGGGATTGAGCCTTGGTGGCATAAAAATAGTTAGCCACAAAGACCCCATCCCGAATGATTCGGGACACAAAGGTTTCACCAGGTTTATGATGCCTTTAAGTGAATGTGATTGTCAAATTCAAATGTAAATAGCTGATAATTTGCATAATATAATAATTTTAGACAGTCTCTTATATGGTGTTCAAGTTAATTAGACAACAGGAACAACCTTAAGATGGAATGGGATCTTCAGGGCTGAACGGAAAATCTCTCCGGTTTCCTGGATGGTTTCATCATCCTCATCATAGTACCAGTTGATTTCAATCAATCCTTTGTCCAAATACTTGTCCTGGAAAGAAACCAGCATTTGGTAAATCCATTTTGTGGAAGCTGTATTGATATATTCAAAGCGAAAATCGATGATCAATGTCTTTCTGAAGGCATGGAAGCCGTTCTCAAGGGTTTGCAGGAGATCGTTGTAATATTCTGAAGGATCCGCCATTCTTGAGAATCCGGAAATCTCAATTTTTTTTAACCGTTCCTTCACTACAATACATGGATATTCATGCAACGTAGTTACTGTTTTATTTTCGGAGACAAACCAACCCATAGCATGAATTTTATAGTACTACAATTCCCATGTGGTTATTAGCAGTCCCCCTGGTGCGAAACCAAATTTACCCTGTAAGTTGTCCGGCTCTGCAGCATCTGCCCGCTGGTTAATAGGCGCGGACTGTCAGCATAGATGAACCAGTTTATCTGTATATCTGATGTTGGTATGATGTTAGCAAGCTTCTGAAGCAGTATGGCAATCCAATGTACCGAACTATCATTAATCCTTTTAAGTTTGATGTTTATTGTTGATGTTCTTCGTTCTCCTTTATTAAAAGCAAGTATCCAGTTGAGTACATTTCCATAAAACCATTGTGTATCTTTCAGCGTTGAGTTGCCTGAGATCTCAAGAAGATTTCTTCCCTCATCGATTAATATATCCGGGGAATCATCTTTCCCTTCGATAGAAAACAGCCTCATATCCGGTCCCGTTTAGTATTCAAAAAATCCGACAGTTAAAAGTAGACCAGGCCGGCATAATTATCAAGGCAGAGGTAATGATATACCTTAATATGGCGGGTGATTTATGTCATCTGCTATGTTCAGGCGATGATTTGATATATTCACCGATCGTACTATTTCATTGACCGATTTTTCGTTTATGGGCTAACGCAGTAAATATATTTTTGTGGCCAATTATAAGCTCATTCTTAGCTAGTGATGATCACTCAGGTTACAATGAGCCAGAAAAAACCAAACAAACTTAAAACCATGGAACCATTTGTATTTGAATCTCGTGCATGGAACAGCCAGAAGTTACTGTACTTATGGCCCGATCCGTTTGCCTTTGTGAACAAAGGAATCTTTCAGCCTGCCAGGGGGTTAACAAGCAGAAGAATCCCGCCTTCAACGTTTTTATGCTTTATATAATATATCAGTTTTAACACCAAATGAATATTGCTATGAAGATAATCAAAGCCCTGAGTTTATGCTTGATTTCAGTTTTAATACCTTGTGGAATTACAGCTCAGGATGATAACACATTTGCCTTTTCACTTGAACAGGCCAAGCAATTCGCCCTGCAAAATAATCTTAAACTTAAAAATGCTTCGCTCGATGTAAAAGCAGCCCGGAGAAAAGTATGGGAAACAACCGCTATGGGTTTACCACATGCTTCCGGGGAAGGATCATATTCGTACATGATAACCGTACCGGATATTTATAAAACGTTTATTGAACAGGGGATGGCTTCTGGCATACCCGGTTATTCCGACTTTCCACAGGATATAAAAGACAGCCTGATTAATGCTTCCATTGATGAAATGCGCGCAAGCACATCTATCGATGTTACAATGACTCAGCTTATTTTCAGTGGATCGTATATTGTGGGTCTGCAAACATCGAAAGTGTATAAGAATCTTTCAACCTACGCCTTTGAAATAACCCAGGATGAAGTACTCGAAAATGTTATTAATTCATATGTTAGCGCCCTGGTTGCCCGTGAAAATATCTCATTGCTGCAAAAAACACTGCAGCATGTGGAAGAAACCAGTGAACAGATGATGAAAATGTATCAATCGGGCGTAATAGATGAGGTAAGCTATAACCAGGTTGCCATCAATGTTCTGACACTGAAAAGTTCATTAGACCTGATAGATCGGCAATATGAACTGGCAAATAAACTTCTCAAATTTCAACTTGGACTGAACCTTGGCGATAGTATTATTCTTACGGATGATTTAAACAACCTTATAGGTTCTTTTGAAATTTCTGCCATTGCCCAGACTCCCTATTCTCTAGAGTCGGACCTAAATTATAAAATGGTTAAGACACAGGAAGAATTAATGAAGCAAAATTATAATCTGAACAAAACAGCATTTATGCCGACTATTGCCGGATTCTATACCTATCATAAAAATCTGAATGATCAGTCAGTCGATTTTGTTCCGCAGGACATGGTAGGTTTATCCGTTTCATTTCCCATATTCAGCAGTGGTGAACGCATTTCCAAATTAAGCCAGGCCAGGATAAGCTATGAGCAGGCAAAGAATAATTCAGAAATGGCATCTAACATGCTCATCATTGCTGTCGATGAGGCAAAATCGTCATACCTGAGCGCTTTGGACCAGCTAGAGTATAATCGCAAAAATCTTCAACTAGCAACAAAAGTTTATGATCAGACGCTGGAGAAGAATAAAAACGGTATGGCTTCCAGTACAGACCTTTCCCAGGCGCAGGTTCAACTATTAACCATTCAGGGGAATTACTATATGTCTGTATTCCAGTTAGTAAATGCTAAAGTGAAACTCGATAAAGCATATAATCAACTATAATATTTTTATTACAAGAAAATAACACCAAAAACATGAAAAACACAATAACTATTCTCGCTATCCTTCTTTTAGTAAGTTGTGGGGGACAAAACCCGGATAGCATTAAAAAGAAAATTGACAGAAAAAAGACCCTTGTTGCCAGGATCCAACAACAAATCGAAGACCTTGAAAGCCAACTGGCAACACTCGATACCAATAAAACTGTTAACGCTCGCCTTGTGGCCGTTCAGGAAGTGAAACCCGAATCGTTTGCGCATTATATCGAAGTGCAGGGAGTACTCGACGGAGATAATAATGTAGCTGTTTACCCCGAAGCGATGGGGGTCATAGAATCTATCAGCGTAGAAGTTGGACAACGGGTTGTCAAAGGACAGGTCCTTGCCCGTATGAACGACGCATCAGTCAGAGAGAGTATCAGAGGGCTTGAAACAGGGCTTGAACTGGCTTCAACCGTATACGAGAAACAAAAGTCGCTCTGGGATCAGAATATTGGATCGGAAGTCCAGTATTTACAGGCTAAGAATGCCAAGGAATCTCTCGAAGCACAGCTTGCTGCCGCGAAAAAGCAACTTGAGATGATGCATATCAAATCGCCGATCAATGGTACCGTCGAGGAATCGTCAGTCAGGATCGGACAAACAGCATCGCCACAATATCCTGCTTTCAGGGTTGTTAACTTCGGTCAGTTAAAGGTTGTTACGGAAGTTGCCGAAGCATATGCTGCCAAAATAAAGACTGGCGATGAAATAATCGTGTATCTGCCGGATATTAAAAAGGAGTATAAAGCCAGGGTAAGTTTTGCCAGCAACTACATCAACCAGGTTAACCGGACGTTCCGTGTCGAAGCCATGCTGAAAGAATCAGACCCACAAATGAAAGCCAATATGGTTGCAGTACTTAAGATCAATGACTATAAAAATGACAATGCTGTGATATTGCCCATGAATTATGTACAACGCGATCAGAACGGATCATTTATTTTTGTTGCTACCCATGCGAGTAAAGAATATAAGGCAGTTAAGCGAATTGTAAAGACCGGACAGATCTACAACGGCCTGGCTGAAATTACGGATGGATTAAGACCTGGCGATACAATAATCACACTGGGTTATCTCGATGTGAAAGAAGGAGAATATGTCCGCTGGTAAATCAGTCCCCTAATTTTCTAAAAAGTTAACTATGGAAAGGAATTTCAAAGAATTCAAACCCACCTCGTGGGCTATTGATAATAAGACCAGCATTTATGTGTTGACGTTCATCATCGCTATATTCGGCCTGATCAGTTACCGATCGATCCCTAAGGAACAGATTCCTGAGATCGTTATCCCGACTGTGCTGGTGAGTACTTACTACCAGGGAAGTTCTCCTGCCGATGTCGAAAACCTGATTTCACGGCCGCTGGAGAAAAAACTCAAATCGATTAAGGATGTAAGGAATATTACCAGTAAATCAATCCAGGATTTCTCGCTGATCGCTGTCGAATTCAGGCCGGGAATTGAAATTACCGAGGCAAAGCAACGAGTAAAAGACGCCGTCGATAAAGCAAAAAGTGATCTTCCAAATGACCTGATAGCCGATCCGGAAGTGATCGAGATTAACCTGTCCGATTTTCCCATCATGTCAATTAACCTCTCGGGCGATTATTCACTTGAAAAGATCAAGTCGTATGCCGAGCTGATGCAGGATAAAATTGAAAGTTTGCCCGAGATTACACGGGTCGATATTGTCGGGGCCCTCGACAGAGAAATACAGATAGATGTAGATATGTATAAAATGCAGGCTGCCAGCGTCACATTTTACGATATTCAATCGGCTGTTTACCGCGAAAATCTCACCATCTCAGGCGGAAATATCGACATGCAGAACCTGAGCAGGAGCGTGCGGATCGCAGGTGAATTCAAGGATGTGGAAACCCTCAGGAATATAACTTTCATATCCTCCAGCGGGGCCATTGTCAAGCTAAAGGATATAGCTGATGTTAAGGACAGCTTTAAAAAGCAGGAAAGTTATGCCCGCCTGGATGGTAAAAATGTAATCACCGTGAATGTCATCAAGAAAAGCGGCGAGAACCTGCTGGATGCAGCTGATAAGATTGACGGAATCATCGATGAACTGAAGGAGAACAAGCTGCCGGAAGATCTCACTATCTCCATCAGCGGCGACCAGTCGAAGTATACCAAAACCTTGCTTTTCGACCTGAATAATACCATCATCTTTGGTTTCATCCTGGTATTCCTGGTGCTGATGTTCTTTATGGGTGTGACCAATGCATTCTTCGTTGCTTTGTCAATTCCGCTGGCCATGGCGCTGAGTTATATTGTATTGCCGGGCATCGATTTTACCATGAACATGCTGGTAATGTTTTCTTTCATCTTCGCATTGGGAATAGTGGTGGATGATGCAATCGTTGTGATTGAGAATACGCACAGAATATATAAAAAGGAAAAACTCGATATAAAAACTTCTGCAAAAGCTGCAGCAGGAGAAGTATTCCTTCCTATACTTTCAGGAACGCTGACAACGCTTGCTCCGTTTTTTCCGCTGGCGTTCTGGCCGGGAGTCGTTGGTGATTTTATGTTCTATATACCCATCACCATTATTCTTGCGCTGTTTGCTTCCTTAATTGTAGCCTATATTATCAACCCGGTATTTGCAGTTTCTTTCATGAAGCATGATGTGGAAACCGACCAGCTGCCGCGAAGAAAAATATACAGGAATACGGCGATCATTATTGTAGTTGGTATTTTACTCAGATTGGTCACCTTGAAATTCCTGGGTAATTTCACATTCTTTTTTGCCGTGCTATATCTTTTCCATAACCTGGTGGGATATAAAATACTACTTAAATTCCAGCATACTATTATACCGGGAATGTTAAACCGGTACGAAAAAGCGCTGCGATGGGTACTGCATGGCAAGCGTCCTGTCTGGTTAACCTGGTCGCTCGTGGGGTTACTTGTATTTTCGTTTGTGATCTATGGAGTGTCAAAGCCCAGGGTGGTTTTCTTTCCCGACAGTGAACCGAATGTTATTTATACGTATATAAAACTTCCGGTAGGTACCGATGTTGATTATACCGATTCAATTGCCGGTGTTGCAGAAAATCGCATCATGAACATTCTTCAACCCGACCGCGACATAGTTGAAAGCGTTATCACCAATGTTGCCCTGAATGCTTCGGCCGATTATTTCGATGTAGGTACAATATCGCACAAGGCGAAAATAACTGTCAATTTTGTTGAGTATGCCAAGAGGCATGGAAAGAATACAAATTTGTACCTCGATAAATTCCGGAATGCACTAAATGATATACCAGGAGCTGAAATCTCAGTTGAAAAAGAAGAAAACGGCCCGCCGACAGGAGCCCCGGTGAGTATCGAGGTTAACGGTGAAGACCTTGATCAGATCATCGCTTTTTCACAGAATCTGGTAAGGATCATCGATTCGACGGAAATTCCGGGACTTGACAAAATGAAATCGAAATTCGATAATAATAAGCCTGAACTGATTATTACGATCGATAGAAATCGTGCTAACCGCGAGGGGATAAGTACCGGTCAGATAGGGAGTGAAATCCGTACTGCAATAACAGGTCTTGAAGTTTCAAAATACCGTGAAGGTGAGGATCAATATCCCATCCAGCTCAGGTATAATGAATATCAGCGTGAAAATATCGACCGTCTGATGAACCTGAAGATTACCTTCCGGGATATGAATACCGGAATATTAAGGCAGATACCACTTTCGTCAGTCGCCAGTATCGATTATGTGAATACCTATGGAGGGATTGACCGTAAAAACTCAAAAAGAGTTATTACAATAGTATCGAATATTCTTGAAGGACACTCTTCTCCCGAGGTAAATCTGGCTCTTCAGAAACTGATTAAAAAAATGAAAGTGCCGGAGGGTATAGAGGTTAAACTGACAGGAGAAACAGAAGATCAGAAAGAATCGGCAACATTCCTGATGAAAGCGCTGCTTTTCTCCGTGCTGTTGGTACTTTTTATACTTATAACCCAGTTCAATTCAACCAGCAAACCATTCATTATCCTGACAGAAATATTGTTTAGCATAAGCGGGGTATTGTTGGGGTATGCCATATTCAATATACCCTTCTCGATCATCATGACAGGGATGGGAATTGTTGCCCTGGCCGGTATCGTTGTGCGTAACGGAATTCTGCTGGTTGAGTTTACCGATGAATTGCGTGAACGTGGAATGCGGACGAAAGAGGCCATTATTCAGGCCGGCAAGATACGTATTACCCCTATTGTGTTGACTGCCACAGCTGCAATCCTGGGACTTATTCCTTTATGTATAGGGTTTAATATCGATTTTGTTGGTTTGTTCCGTGATTTTGCACCGAATATTCATTTCGGAAGCGACAGCAGCATGTTCTTCAGCTCGCTGGGATGGACGATCATTTTCGGATTATCATTTGCCACTTTCCTTACCCTGCTCTTCATTCCGATGATGTACCTGATGATACATGTGGCGTACATCCGCATGACACGCAAAGTAAGGACGATACGAAGAAATCATATAGGGTAAAACCAGTGTTTAGTTTGTTGAGGTGTAAAGGCTGTCATGTATATTGTGGCAGCCTTTTTCTCTACCCATAACTACAGATTAGTTACAGAAATTATTAGCTTTGCTGTTGGTTAATCTCAGCTATATGGTTCAGGAAATAACCCTCGATCTGATCAAAGAACAAATCAGGAATGTTCCTGATTTTCCAAAACCGGGAATCCAGTTTAAAGATATTACAACAGTCTTAAAACAACCCGAGCTGTATTCTTTTGTAATTGATACAATAACCAATACATTTTCAAACAAAGGAATTACGAAAGTAGTATGCATTGAGTCTCGTGGCTTTATCCTGGGAGGAGCCATAGCTACGCGTATAGGAGCAGGTTTTGTCCCGATACGTAAACCCGGGAAACTTCCTGCAGCCACCTATAAAAAGCAATATGCCCTGGAGTATGGCACCGATGCCATTGAAATTCATAAAGATGCTCTCAACTCACAGGATATCGTATTGTTGCACGATGATTTGCTTGCCACCGGAGGAACAGCAAATGCGGCAATTGATCTCATCAATACCTTTAAACCAAAGGAAATATTGCTTAGTTTCCTTTGCGAACTTGATTTTTTGGATGGCAGGAAGGCGTTAAAGAATTATAAAATCCATAGTCTTATCCATTTCTGATCTTATTCTTTTGCGGTGGCAAGTGAATAAGTTTTGCACTAATAATGGAATCAATTTCATAACTTATACCAACGATTTTCGTAAAGTATTGTGGAACTTTATTTCGTAGCCAACTATCCGACCTTACCTTGACCTCATTTTTAGTTACTTTATGTTACTGTTAAACTAAACGGGAATTGAATGTTTTTTCAATCCATATTGACTTGGTGAAAATGAGGTTGCCTAAGAAATCGATTTCTTTTATAAGTGCTTTCCTCATAGCAACTGTTTGTGGGTATTCGCAATATGATCATCTGCGGTTTGTTCAATACAGTGAAAAACAAGGATTATCAACAGATAATGTTAATTGCATTATCCAGGATCACGAAGGTTTTATCTGGATTGGGACAGATGATGGATTAAATAAATTCGATGGAAACGTATTTACCCGCTATAAAAATAATCCCTCCGACTCAACAAGTCTTGTCCATGACCACATTCTGGCGCTCTATTTATCGCATGATTCGGTACTATGGCTGGGTACCCAGTATGGTTTTTGTTATTATAGAAATGAAACAGATGACTTTCATCAATTTAATATCAATTCTGCCGACAGCTATATACGGAATTTTTTTGAGGACAATACCGGGAAGATTTATGTTGTTAACGACCGGGGGAAAATATTTAGGATACAAGGAGACAGTGCAATAATAGACTACCAGTTCAATATTCATGTATATTCATTTTTGGAGGACTCCGATGGAAATTTCTGGTTTGGCGCCGATGAAGGCTTATATCAGTATGACATCCCTCGCGATACCATGATTCTTTACAGGTTTTCCTCGGTGAAAGAACCCGGCAAGCGGGATATTGCTATTTTCTGCCTGTTGGAAGCGGATAATAAGATCTGGGCAGGAACCCGCGGAGAAGGGATTTTTATAATCGATAAGCTTACAGGTATTGTAAAGCCTTTTGAAATCAACCTGAATTTCATAAAAACATTGAATAAAGATTCAAAAGGAAATATTTTAATAGGCGATACCGATGGATTAAAGATATTTAATACAAGGACCCATAAACTTATAGAATATTACCCGGTAGAAAAGGATATTTACAGCCTGGCATCCAACTCAGTCGATGCAATTTTCCAGGACAAACAACAAAACCTGTGGCTGGGAGTTAAGTTTGGAGGTATTAACATTGCTTATGAAGATAAAGGTTTTCATTTCATCGAGTATACATCCAAAGATCCTTTCGTTATTACAAAAAAGACCATCACTTCCTTACAAATGGATAAGCATGAAAATCTATGGGTAGGTTCCTATACAAATGGGCTCGAATGCGTAAACCAAAAACAGCGTACTTCTACCTATATCCCTTATGGAAAAGGACCTGGCCACTTGCAGGAGGGGAGTGTCTATGAATTGCTGATCGAAGGGAATACATTATGGATAGGTACCTATTTTGGAGGTCTGCAGGCTTACGATCTCTCTACCGGTAAATTTATACAATATAACCATCTGGAATCAGATCCTTATTCAATTGCAGGGAATGATGTACGATCGATATGCAAAGACAAAGAGGGCAATTTCTGGATTATAACCCACGGAACAGGATTAAATAAATGGGACCGGAAGTCGGGACGTTTTTATCATTTCAGGTACGATCCGGATGATCCGACTACCCTGGCAAACGATTGGGCATTCCATTGTATTTGCGACAGCCGTGGATATATTTGGGTTGCCACACCCAGTGGTCTTTCAGTTACAAAGGATGGGAAATCATTTATTACCTATGCGCACTCCAGCACCGATACGTCGAGTATTATCAGCAGTGAAGTGTTTACTGTATTTGAAGACTCCCGTCATGAAATATGGGCCGGAACCCGCAGCGGATTAAGCAAATTTAACTTCTCCACTAAGTCATTCTCTCATCTGACCATGGAGCAGGGTTTGGTCGACAATACTGTTTGCAGTATATTGGAGGATAGGAACGGAAACCTTTGGATTGCTACAAAGAATGGACTGTCAAAATGGATCCATAAATCCGGTAATTTTATCAATTATGATATCGGAGATGGCTTACAGGATAACGAATTTATGGAAAATGCATGCTTCAAATCCAACACCGGGAATATGTATTTCGGCAGCGTTAACAGAGGCACATGGTTTCATCCCGACAGCCTGGTGATGAACACCAGAATACCCGATGTGTATATCACCGGTTTTAAACTTTTTAACCGTCCTGTTCCCATTGAAAACAATAAGGATGATGCAATTCTCAGAAAAAATATATGCTATACCGATAAAATCATTCTAAAGCACGATCAGAAGGTAATTGGTTTTGAGTTTTCGGCTCTGAATTATATTCATCCTGAAAAGAATAACTACGCCTATAAGCTGGAAAACTTTGATAAGGAATGGAATTATATCGGGAATAAACATGAAGCCACCTATACAAACCTCACTCCGGGAAAATATATTTTCAGAGTTAAGGCTTCGAATAACGATGGTTTCTGGAACGAAGAGGGAACGGCACTCAGTATTGTAATTCTCCCGCCCTTCTGGAAGACCTGGTGGTTCAGAATACTTGCTGCCATCGTATTTTTGCTGATCACATTCCTGGTTTACTATATAAGAGTAAGACAGATAAGTGCATTGAATGCTCATCTGGAAAAAACAGTGGAAGAAAGAACCCAGGAGCTGAAATCGAAAAACGAAATTCTGGCCAAGCAGACCAGGCAGCTGCATGAGCTCAATGTTATGAAAGATAAAATCATTTCGATTATCGGGCACGACCTTAAAAATCCTATAAATGTTATCAAGGGTTTTACAGAGATCATGTCCGATGAGTTTGATGAACTCACAGATGAAAACAGGCGTTCTTATCTTTTTCATATATCCCAGACGGTGAATAAAACTTCCGATTTGCTTGAAAACCTATTCAGCTGGGCTCAATCGCAAAGTGGTAAGTTTAATTTTGAACCCGGCATGGTGGATATTCCTGAAATCGTACATAACAATTGTAAATTATTCCAGGAATCTGCCGATAAAAAAAGAATACGATTGATAAGCCATATGGCGGAAAAAAATATTCAGGCCTATGCTGATAAGAACATGATCAATACGGTTATGCGAAATCTTATTTCAAATGCTATTAAGTTTACTTCGGAGCATGGTACTATTACTATTCAGGCTGATAAACTATCCCATGAAGGAATGATCAAAATTACAATCACAGATACAGGCCTGGGTATTCCTTCCGAAACTGTCGATACTCTTTTCCATATCGATAAAGGTTACTCAACTACCGGTACAGCCGGTGAAACAGGTACCGGTTTCGGATTAATATTATGCAGGGAGTTTGTTGAGAAGAATGGAGGGAATATTGGCGTTAAAAGTATACATGGTAAAGGATCTTCGTTCTTTTTTACCCTTCCGGCCAGTAAAAATAAAGTGAAGATCAGCAACCTTAAGAATTAGGTTCTTCCTATTTATCATTACTATCTCTGTATAATCCTTTATACTGCCTCCTTTCCTCTTCCCATCAATGGATTCAAACCAATTGTTAATAAACATCTCATAAGTTTGTTATTCCATTTATGCTACTATCGTATAA